>CAZJPT010000265.1:0-2466 GCA_964547835.1 uncultured Desulfovibrio sp. | reverse complement strand
GGTTGCGAAATTTTCATCAGGGGAGGATATTGCAGCGAATTGGGAAGTCTTTAATGATTAGTTCTGGGGCGTGAACAATGCGAAACACTACGTACACATCCCCCCTGAAGGGCTGTCTGCTCTGCCTTCGTACACCTGTTTTGTCGCTAACATGTTGAGAGGACGTCTCAAAACGCACAAGACTGTACATAAAAGCAATGTGTTAAGATGGTGTATCCAGAGTTTTGAGATCTCTTCTGAATTGAGTCCAATCCCTAAATGCGTCGGCTCTGCGTATGCCGTGCGATATGAGATTTTAGCTTGCCATCGCGTGGGGGATAGTGTATGCAATTCGCCCTATCAATATAGCACATCAGGGAAGCGGTCTGGGGTGTTCCGGCTGGTGACGCATGTTACTGAACCGTGAATGGAAGGATCTGGGCCCTGGTGGAAGACAAACCCTGGAGGTTTTACGCATGGCTTACGTTACCATGAAGCAGATGCTGGAAACCGGCGTCCACTTCGGGCATCAGACACGTCGCTGGAACCCAAAGATGCGTCCTTACATTTTTGGCGCTCGCAACGGTATCCATATTATTGATTTGCAGCAGACAGTGAAGCTGTTCCGCGTGGCTTACGACAAGGTCGTCGACACTGTGGCCAGGGGCGGCAAGGTGCTTTTCATCGGCACCAAGCGCCAGGCACAGGAGTCCGTGGTCGCCGAGGCTACCCGTGCCAATCAGTACTATGTGAGCAATCGCTGGATGGGTGGCACGTTGACGAATTTCGTGACCATTCAGAAGAGTGTCGAACGCCTGAAGAAGCTCGAGAGCATGTTCGCTGACGGTTCCATCAACCGCTATCAGAAAAAAGAAGTTCTGCTTCTGCAGCGTGAACTCGGCAAGCTTGAGCAGGCTCTGGGTGGTATCAAGAATATGGACCAGCTGCCACAGCTGGCCTTCATCATCGATCCCAACAGGGAAGATATTGCCGTTAAGGAATGCCGCAAGCTTGGTATTCCGATCGTGGCCGTGACTGATACCAACTGTGATCCTGATCTCATTGACTATATCATCCCCGGCAACGACGACGCCATCCGTGCTATCAAGCTCTTTGTTGGCGCATTTGCCGAGGCCTGCATCGAGGGCGAAGCAGCTGCCAGTGACAAGGGCACTGTCGAGCCTGTGCCCGCGGAAATGGCCGCAGAGTAGTCCTGTTAGGCTCCTCCACTGCGATGGCGCATTTGGCGCGGCAGTGGAGACTAAGAGTAGATCTCAAAACCCACAATGCTGTACATAAAAGCAATGTGTTAAGATGGTGTATCCAGAGTTTTGAGATCTCCTCTAATTTGCCTTCCTTTTCCCGCTTACATTCTGACGTTTCGGGCAGTGTTGTCGCGTATCACGACGACGCTGCCCTTGCTTGACAATTCAAGGAGACTGCAATGGCTATTACCGCTGCAATGGTAAAAGAGCTGCGTGAAAGAACTGGCGCCGGCATGATGGACTGCAAGAAAGCCCTGGTAGAGGTCGGCGGCGACATGGAAAAGGCCATTGACTACCTGCGCGAAAAGGGCATGGCCAAGGCCGCCAAGAAGGCTGGCCGTGCTACCAGTGAAGGTCTGGTCGTTCTTTCCACCAGTGCTGACGGCAAGAAGGTTGCCATGGCCTCCCTGCTGTGTGAGACCGACTTTGTGTCCCGTGGCGACGAGTTCAAGGAGTTTGCCTCCCTCGTAGCCGACACTGTGCGAGACAACAATCCCGCTGATCTCGATGCACTTCAGGCCATTATCGGGGAGAAGCTGCAGAATCTTATTGCAAAGACTGGCGAGAACATGCGTCTGGGCAACTTCTGCTTCCACGAGTGCGCTGACAACGAAGTGGCCGGCACCTACCTGCACGTGACCACTGGCAAGCTGGGTGTGGTGACAGTTCTCAGCGTAGGAAAGGCTGAGAGCCGTGACAACGAAAATGTGCAGAAACTGGCTCAAGAAATTGCTATGCAGGCTGCCGCCATGCGTCCCATGGCTCTGGATCGGAAAAGTCTGGATCCCGCCGTCATCGAGCGTGAGCGCTCCGTCTACCGTGAAAAAGCCCGTAATGACGGCAAGCCTGAGAACATTATTGACAAGATTGCCGAAGGCGGCGTGCAGAAATTCTGCAAGGATGTTTGCCTGCTCGAACAGCCCTATATTCGTGACGACAAGAAGAGCATCTCTCAGCTGGTGAGCGAGACCGCCAAAGCATGCGGCGACACCATTAAGGTGCTTTCCTTCCAGCGCATTGAGCTGCAGGCGGAAGAGACACCGGCTGAGTAGCAGCGAAGCGGACAATCTGACAGACGTCTGTGACAGGGGACCCTTGGTTCCCTGTCTTTGTTTGGTGCGCCCGGCATGGCGCACGTTCTGACGGGTGAAAGGCCCTGGCGCAGGGGGTAGCACCAGGCGCATAGCTGAAGGCAAGGGTGTCCGTCGCGAGGCGGAATCTG
>CAZJPT010000264.1:0-2494 GCA_964547835.1 uncultured Desulfovibrio sp. | reverse complement strand
GAAGGAAGGCTTCGCGAAACTCTTCCATATCGCCTTCCAGACCGAGGATGTGGAGCATCTTGCCTTCTGCCTGAAGAAGGGTAACGAGGAGCTTGCGAAGCTTTTAAACGAGGGCCTCGCCAAGGTGAAGGAAAACGGCAAGTACGCCGAGGTACTCGCCAAGTGGATGAGCGAGTAGTCACTGCATCCGCCTTGACGGGCAAGGCTCCGCAAGGCGCGCCTTGAAAGTCACGAGGGGCGGAAAAGCCAATCCTGGAAACGGGAAAGGTTTTTCTCGCCCCTCTTGTTTGTCCTCTGCTATCCCCAAATGCCACAGCAGGCGTTGAGATAGCGTCTCATCAGATTCGGTTTTGGAGAAAAATCAACGACGAATCCTTCCAGAGACGAGTATGGATGTGTGGCGAGGCAAATCTCGGTATCTGGCGCGCAGGTCGGTTGTCAGGACAGACTCTCTTGTTTTCGATTCGTCTGGTCCTTGATCATTTTTCATATGTGGTCAGCAAAGTCACAGAGGACGTCTCAAAACGCACAAGACTGTACATAAAAGCACTGTGTTAAGATGGTGTATCCAGAGTTTTGCGATCTCCTCACAATGTTCGCATTTCCTGTGTGCCTGATATGCGGCGTTTTTGGGAAGCCATAATCCCCCCCAAAAAAGCGCCTGACAGCATGTTTCATGCAGCCACATCAAAGAGCTGGCTACCATATCAAGAATTCTTCATATATGAAAAATGCCCAAGGACCCAGTCAAAATTCAATCACTAAGTTCACAAACTTGATACTAGATAAGGCGTGTTAAAGTCCTGGGCCGGCAACCTGTCCTCCCATGGCCAGCGGAAAGGTGTGGATTTCGGCATGGGCACGACAAAGGTGCCGATGACGTTCACGGCTTCCGCGAGAGAACTGGCTACGGGCAACGTGTTCATGAATGACCTCAAGACTTCGATTGTTTGCCATGACAGGTTCTCGCGTCATCTTGCCCCGGCGCTCCCGGGCAGGAACGAGCCTGTCACGTGGTGTGGTCTAATCTTTGCGCAGCCAGGGACTTCTTGTCAATTTTTATGCAAGATTTGTACCAACAACACTAGAAAGACGCACGAACCTGTTGTCTCGAAGGTGTTTTTGGAGTAGTATACAACATTCTGCGTACGATACGTGCGCAGTTCGCATGTCGACCAAGAGAAAGTCTAACAAAGACTGGAGGACTTCGGCTTACAGCCTCCGGTCAGGTCCTAGCAGCATCTTTGATGCAGATTTTTGAGGCAGTTAGAATGGGGAACTTGCACTGTTTTCTCGCACGCAAGGATGTCGAAATCTCCCTGCGCAGGTATGGCATCGATGCCATGGCAGCCATGGCCCAGGGGCTGTTCTGTTCGCTCCTGATTGGGACCATTCTGGATACCTTGGGACAACAGCTGGACATCGATTTTCTCACCCAGACGCTTGTGAGTGTCAGGGGAATCACCTACACCGTGGGCGGCCTTGCAGCCGCAATGAGCGGTCCGGCCATGGCCGTCGCCATCGGTTACGCTCTGCGTTGTCCGCCGTTGGTGCTCTTCTCCCTTGTGACCGTGGGATTTTCCTCCAATGCCCTAGGTGGTGCGGGCGGGCCGCTGGCGGTCTTTTTCGTGGCCATCTTCGCTGCGGAAGCGGGAAAGCTTGTTTCAAAAGAGACGAAGCTCGACCTGTTGATCACGCCACTTGTCACCATTGGCACGGGCCTTCTCCTCTCCGCCTGGTGGGCGCCTGCCCTTGGAAGCGCCGCCATGAAGCTTGGCGAGTTTGTCATGCTGGCAACTGAGCTGAGGCCCTTTGTCATGGGCGTGCTCATAGCAGTGAGTGTGGGCATGATTCTGACGCTACCCATTTCCTCCGCCGCCATCTGTGCCGCCCTTGGACTCACCGGCCTTGCCGGAGGAGCCGCAGTGGCCGGGTGTTGCGCCCAGATGGTCGGTTTTGCCGTCATTTCCTTTCCGGAAAACCGCTGGTCCGGTCTCGTCTCTCAGGGGATAGGCACCTCTATGTTGCAAATGGGCAATATTGTGAGGAATCCGCGCATCTGGATTGCTCCCACTCTTGCATCCGCCGTGACCGGGCCACTGGCCACCTGTCTTTTCCGGCTGCAAATGAACGGCCCGGCCATCTCTTCCGGCATGGGAACCTGCGGTTTTGTCGGACAGATTGGTGTCTATGCCGGCTGGGTCAAGGACGTGGCGGAAGGTACCAAAGCCGCCATCACGGCTTACGACTGGGTGGGGCTCTTTCTTGTGTGCTTCATTCTGCCTGCGATTTTGAGTCTTCTCTTCAACCTGGTGCTTCGTCGTCTTGGTTGGGTCAGGGATGGCGACATGACCCTGGGCTGAGCTGCAGGAGGGGCATGTCGGAGTCGAAGTCTCCTTTTGGACGCAGAAAAGCGACATGCGCTTTGATGCGGCAGGTAGTCCTAAATTTTCGCCAAACGGGAACGCCGGTCACTCAAAAGCGTCGTCCGAGG
>CAZJPT010000263.1:0-2508 GCA_964547835.1 uncultured Desulfovibrio sp. | reverse complement strand
ATGCCATACTGAAATTTTTGTATCCTGACAGCCGAAAAATATCAATTGGCTAGGACCTGCAGCACGGCCGATGGCACACGGGGCTGCCGAGTCATCCCACAAGAGCTGTTTCACTTTGAAGTTTAATGCTTTCTGTCATTGGCGAGGAGGCGTCAAGGCCATCGATGCGGTGACTGTCGATGCATCAAGGGGTAGTTCCCTGAGTCCGTATATGTCGCCTGATATGTTTGATTTCATAATGAAATCACTCTAAACCTTCTATCAGCTTAGGCAGACCTCAGAAGTCCAGTTCAGGGCCATGAAAACCCAGTGGATCTTTCGCACGGCGCGGGTTCACACGGACGAAAGCATCAGGAGCTGTATGGCGCTTGCTTTCCTGAGCGATGACCTGGACAGGATAGCCCGTGGCTCCTCTGTATCATCAAAAAGGCACTGATGCATCGCGAACTAACTGCATCGGATCCTCGACGTCACGTATGGGCAGGTCCATGTGCAAGAACGAATGTGTATGTCGGCGTCGGCGCAAAGGGGCAGACAGAGGGGGCAGAGAACGCCAAATCAGCCAATTTACCGGCTCCGTAAAAATTGCGTCAAAGCCTCATTCGTCAGCCATGGGATGGCGCAGGATGGCGTGGACACAGGGCATGAAAAAGCGTACCGTATGTGATTAAAGCATGTTGGGCCGTGTCAGGACTACGGGATCGGCATTCTTTCCCGTTTTGTGGAGGTTGTTTTGTCCTTTCCATCCCATCCGGAATCTACTGGGCCGTCCGTGGTCGCCTTGTCTCCCAGACGCATTGATCCCTATCGACTGCGCCGGCGCATGGTCGAGCAGATCAGAGCCAGTGGTGTGCAAGATGCAGATGTGCTGGAGGCCATGGGCAGAGTGCCCCGTCACCTTTTCGTGGATGAGGCGCTTTCCATGCGTGCCTACGAGTGCACCAATCTGCCGCTTGGCCTCGGGCAGACCATTTCCAATCCTCTGACTGTTGCCAGGATGACCGAGCTTTTGGAAGTCAGGCCGGGCATGCGTGTGCTGGAGGTGGGTACGGGCTCCGGATATCAGGCTGTTGTTCTGGCCGAGTTGGGCTGCAAGGTTTATTCTGCCGAGCGTCTTGAGTTTCTTTACAGACGCGCTGGCGAACTGCTCTGCGAACTGGGCGTGAACAGCGTTTCACTCGTACTGACCGACGGCACTATGGGTTATGCGCGCTGCGCGCCCTATGACCGCGTCATTGTCACGGCCGGCGGTCCGCGCATCCCCGAGCCTCTGGTGGAACAGCTTGACGAAAAGGGAATCATGCTTATCCCTGTAGGGAATCCGCGTGAACAGCGGCTCATGCGGGTGACCAGGAATCGCGGTGGGTATGACGCAGAAGACTGCGGACCCGTCGCCTTTGTGGATCTCGTGGGCAACCACGGGTGGTAATTTCAAGCGCAAGGATACATTCCATGGCAGATTGTTCATCGTGCGGCGCGAAGTCGTCCTGTGGGGCCGCCGGCAATCCCTCGGGGTGCCCCGGTGATATGCTGGCTCAGCAGGACAGGAAGATCGAGGACCGCCTTTCGTATATCAAGCATAAACTGTTCATCATGAGTGGCAAGGGCGGCGTAGGAAAGAGTTCCGTGGCTGTCAATCTTGCCTGCTCCCTCGTGAAGCTGGGCTACAAGGTCGGGCTGTTGGATGTGGACATTCACGGTCCGAGCGTTTCCAACCTGCTTGGCCTGAAAAAAGCGGTACCCACTGTCAATCGGGACAACCTGATTGTACCAGTCGTCTGCCACAACGGTCTGGGGGTCATCTCCATGGACAACATGCTCGGCGACGACAAGGATCAGGCCATTATCTGGCGTGGCCCCAAGAAAACAGGCGCTATCCGCCAGTTCATTAGTGATGTGGACTGGGGTGAGCTTGATTATCTGGTCATTGACTCTCCGCCAGGAACCGGTGATGAGCACATGACCATTTTCCAGGCCATTCCCGACGCCAAATGCGTGGTTGTCACGACGCCTCAGGAAATTTCCCTGGCTGACGTGCGCAAGTGCATCAACTTCATTCAGCTCACGAATGCCGGTGTGGTAGGCCTCATCGAGAATATGAGCGGCCTTGTTTGCCCCCACTGCCATCAGAAGATCGACGTCTTTAAACACGGCGGCGGCGAGGAACTGGCCAGAAAGAACAAGATTCCCTTCCTGGGCGCCATTCCTCTGGACGTGCGGGCTGTGGTGGCCGCCGACAACGGGGTGCCTGTCGTGGAAATGGACGGCGGGAGCCCGGCAGGGGATGCCTTCATGGAAGTAACAAGGAAGGTTGTCGAACAGATAGGCAGGACTTAGGCGACTCGCTGCGCTGTTTTACGGGATAAGGAACTGTTAAGAAATAACTTAAGAGTTTCATGTCTCTACAGCTGTTTCACTTCCGTATCAGATGCGGGCCAGCAGCTTCCGGGCAGATTAAGAGGAGATCTCAAAACTCTGGATACACCATCTTAACACATTGCTTTTATG
>CAZJPT010000262.1:0-2520 GCA_964547835.1 uncultured Desulfovibrio sp. | reverse complement strand
GCGCCAGGGACTTTCACCCATTAGAACGTGCCCATGCCGGGCGCACCAAAAAAACCCGTTCCGGCGCCATAACGCTGGAACGGGACGAAAAACATGAGGCGTGTACGTTATTCGCCTGCCTCGAGCAGATGCTTTTTCACAGAGGCGTACTGAATGAGTCGCAGGGAGTTGAGGCGGATGAAGCCTACAGCGTCATGATGATCGTAGTCGCTGTCCTCAAAGGTAGCCAGCTGTTTGTTGAACAGGGAGTAGGGGGATGTGCGGCTCTGCGGCCACACGCCGCCCTTGTAGAGCCTGGCGGTAACGGAGCCGGTAACGTTTTCCTGGGCCTTGTCCATGAATACCTGCATGGCCTCACGCTCGGGCGAGTACCAGTAGCCGTTGTACACGGCCTCAGCGTAACGCACGGCCAGCTGATTGCGGATGGAAAGCACATTGGGATCCATGCACAGACCTTCAAGATCCTGGTGCAGGATGTGCAAAATGGTACCGGCCGGGTTCTCGTACACGCCGCGGCACTTCATGCCCACGTAGCGGTTCTCCACGATATCGGAGCGGCCAATGCCGTTGCGGCCGCCGATGACAGCCAGTTCGTGCACAATTTCATAGGGGCTCATGGTCTTGCCGTTGAGGGCCACGGGATTGCCCTTGTGGAAGTCAACGATGATGAGCTCTGCCTTGTCGGGCGCCTCTTCGACAGGCACACAGCGCTCGTGGCAGCAGGGATCGGGAGGCAGACCGGGATCCTCAAGTTCGCTGCCCTCAAAGCTCGTATGCAGCATATTGGCATCCATGCTGTAGCGTTTGGCGCCGCTGGAGATGGGAATGCCGTTGGCTTCGGCATAGTCGTTGAGTGCGGTGCGGCTCATGAGATCCCATTCGCGCCAGGGGGCAATAACCTTGATGGAGGGATCCAGGGCCGTGGCAGAGAACTCAAAGCGGACCTGATCGTTGCCCTTGCCTGTAGCGCCATGGGAAATGGCGTCACAACCTTCCTTATGGGCAATTTCCACCAGAGCCTTGGTGATCAGAGGACGGGCAATGGCGGTCCCGAGCAGGTATTTGTTCTCGTAGCTGGCCGCTGCGCGCAGCATGGGGAAGTAGAAATCCTTCGCCATTTCTTCACGCAGATCAAGGATGTACGCTTTGGAAGCGCCGGTCTTGTAGGCCTTTTCCTCCACGCCTGAAAGATCTTCGGGCTGGCCGAGGTTGGCAGTCATGGTGATGACTTCACAGCCATACGTATTGATGAGCCACTTGAGAATAACGGAGGTGTCGAGGCCGCCGGAATAGGCGAGGACGACTTTTTTGACGTTTGCCATGTCCTGTTCCTTACTGATTGAACGTTGGTCCGGAAAAAGCGGTCGTATGCCTATTTCCAGAAAATCTTGATGAGATTGGTGCCACCCGAGGAGTGGGGGCTGCCGGCGCGGTGCTGACCGGCAGTGATGACGGCGCAGTCGCCTTTGCGGAAGGAGGGATTGCTTATGATGAAGTCCTCGGCGCGGTGCAGATGGCTGGGCTCACTCTCAGGTTCTTCTACAAGTACGGGAAGCACGCCCCACGAGTAATTGAGGTACTTGACCGTGGATGGATCCGTAGTAAGGGCGTAGACCTTCTGCGGGGGCCTGAAGCTGGCTACCTTGCGGGCCGAGGCTCCGCTCAGAGAATGGATGACGATGGCTTCGGCCCTGGCTTTCTGGGCCAGGAGGCAGGCGGAGTAGGCGAGGTAGGAGGGGATGCTCTTGCGGGCATCAGGCTCCTCCAGCTTCTGGCGTTCATCCAGGAGTTTTTCGGCCTCGTTGGTGATGTTGCGCATGTACTGCACAGTCTCCACCGGGAAATTGCCCATGGCCGTTTCCTCAGACAGCATGACGCAGTCAGCGCCGTCGAGCACAGCATTGGCCACGTCCGTAGTCTCGGCCCTGGTGGGCGATGGCGAATTGACCATGGAAAGCAGCATCTGCGTTGCCACGATGACCGGCTTGGAGGCAGCGTTGCAGGCCTTGATAATGCTCTTCTGGATGGAGGGAAGCTTGGGCAGAGGACATTCAACGCCCAGATCGCCGCGCGCCACCATAACGATATCCGTCTCGGCCAGAATGCCGGGCAGGTTGTTGACCGCGGCCTGGCGCTCAAGCTTGACGCAGACAGGAATGCTGCGGGGACTGTTGAAGGTCAGGATTTCCTTGGCCTCGCGCACATCATCAGCCGTCTGCACATAGGACATGGCAATGGCGTCTACGCCCAGGCGGATGCCGTCGACGAGATCCTTCTTGTCCTTTTCCGTAAGGGCGCGCACGCGCGTGCTCTTGCCGGGCAGGGCCAGCCCCTTGCGGGAGGTGACCATACCTGAGTTCTTGGCCTTGAGCACAATGAGGTTGTCATCCCTGCGTCTCTGGACAATAAATTCAAGACCTCCGTCGGCGACCACCATGCGGTCGCCTTCCACAAGACTATCCAGGATAACCTCGTGATCGAAGGGGAGATAGGGCATGTCGCTACAATAGTTGGAAGTGG
>CAZJPT010000261.1:0-2552 GCA_964547835.1 uncultured Desulfovibrio sp. | reverse complement strand
GAGCCAATTTGGTGGTCCTTGGGCATTTTTGAATTCTTGATATGGTAGCCAGCTCTTTGATGTGGCTGCATGAAACATGCTGTCAGGCGCTTTTTTTGGGGGATATGGCTTGCCAAAAACGCCGCATATCAGGCAAACAGGAAATGCGAACATTGTGACTTTGCTGACCACATATGAAAAATGACCAAGGACCGTTATGAAAGATAATTTGCAAAAGATTCCAGAGTAGTGTGCAGTATAGCTCATGATGCGGACAACCTTCTTTGACAAGACGCCGGTGAGGGGATAACGAATTCTGTATCAGGAAAAACTCTGGATCACGACGCTCAGGAGTTTTTTTGCTTGCTATCCGTTCCTTTTTTACCTATTTTCTCGCCTCGAAAACTTTCCACAAACATATCTTTATTAAGGAGAAGACATATGGCCAGCCTTTTCGGCAGCTCTTCCGATATGATTATCCAGCCCGTCGTTGAGAACGGCACTGAGTATTTGCTCGCCATTGACGAGAAGGGCCTGTACCTCACTACTGCCAAATATGTTGACAGCAACATGGCTGATCCCAATCGCTATGCAGGCGCCCGCGCTACCGTGCAGCAGCGCCTGGCAGCTCTGGAGCTTGATGCCGCCGCTCTGCATGAAGCCAACAAGGGTAAGATCAAGAAGCTTGGTGAAGGCGAAGCCAGGAAGAAGATCAACCCGCTGAAGGCTTCCAAGCGCGCCATGCGCGGCTAAGGAAGACAGAGAATCCGGCAGCGGATTTTCCAGACGGACTCCAGACGGGGTCCGTTTTTTTTCTGCCGGGCAGGACTGTGAGGGGCAAGAAGCCAGCAGGGAACGGATGCTCCGCCCCAATAACAGCATGGGCAGGAAGGATCGGCACTGACGACTATCATGGCTGACTGGGTGTATGGAGGCGAGCTTGCGCGCTGTCTTCCCATGGCGTGATCAGCATTTTTTTTCGCGGCAGAGGTGGCTGTTGTCATACAAGGCCTTTTGCGCGCTCAACCAGAGGATCCGGCACGCCCGCTACCGCAAAGCCGTGTGCCCGCAGTACACAGGCATGGCACTTGCCGCAGGGAGGGAAGACGCCGGCATAACAGGTATGGGAATAGGCCATGGCCTCCATGCAGCCGAGCAGGGACTGGGCCAGGCGCACGGTATCAGCCTTGGACATATGGATGAGCGGCGTGTGAATGCGGAAATCATGGGTGTCCAGCGCCTGGTTGATGGTTTCCTGCTGGGAGAGGATAAAGGACTGCCGGCAGTCCGGGTAGTTGGCGTTGTCTTCCTCGTCGACGCCGGTGACCAGATCGCGTACGCCCCGGGAAAAGGCGATATTGGCAGCAAGGGTCAGGAAAAAAGCATTGCGCATGGGCACAAAGGTGGCCTCGATGCGTGTGCCGATGATTTTTTCCATAGTCTCAAAATCGGGATAGGTCTCCAGCTTCTGTGTGTGATCGATCAGGGGTGACGTAGAGCGCAGAAGTGGTCCGACATTGATGACCTCGTGGCTGTCGACGCCGGCCATGGCCGCTACACGGCGCGCCGAAGCTATCTCTATGGCGTGGCTCTGGCCATAGTCAAAGGTAACGGCGTGTACGCCCGCAAAACGGGCGCGGGCCCAGTAAAGGCAGGTGGTGGAATCCTGACCACCGGAAAGTACCACCAGGCAGGTATGCTTGTTGTCAGGCAAGACGGACTCCCCGGATTCTCACAGATGAATCCAAAACAGAATTGTTATTGTACAATGACTTGATTTTCTTTATATATGCCGGCCTGTACGAGCCATAGCACAGTTTGGATTGAAATGTATGGCGCAGTTTGTTCTCAGCGCTGTCCGAAAAGTGCTTGAAGACTGCCGCGAGCGGACTGCCCGGTTTTTCCAGTCTGGGTAGCTGCCTTGTCACGCCGTATTTCCAGAATGCGGAGGGTGGTTTCTATCTTGGCGAGAAAGACGATGAGCTCTGCTCGTATTTGAAGGTATGAAAGCTCCTTCTTTCCCCTGTTCATGGAAGTCGCCAGCATCTGCGCCAGGTTGCGCACTTCAGGCGGAATGGCAGTTTCCTGCCCGGCATCAGGTTCATGTTCCGGCAGGCTTTGCACCAGTTTTTTCAACAGGTTTCGATACTTGACGAATTTCCCCATGACCTGGGCAGACTGATGAACGCCTTTTTTGAATTTTTTGATGGAGTCCGTGAGTTCTTTGACTGTGGCCGGGGTGATGCTGCGAAGTTCGTTCATGAGATTCGCTGGCAGGCTGTAACTATTATCCATGAGAGGTTTCCTGGCAAATGCGGCGTCCATTCCCTCGCTTTAGCGATGGAGATACAGGCAGCTTCCGCGCAAACGGGACATCTTTATATGCATGAGCACCTGTATGCTGTCTATGAAAATGTATCCGTTCAGGGGGTAGCAGGAGCCAGCCTCGATTGAGCACGAGTTTTGATGGCCTGACGCGTTGTTCGGAATCGCATGAGAGGTCCTAAAAGCTCATCGCACAGGCAGCTCTTGACCGCCCCTTGCATCAGGTCGGCAAAGGACCACAAATTCAA
>CAZJPT010000260.1:0-2570 GCA_964547835.1 uncultured Desulfovibrio sp. | reverse complement strand
GTTTGAGCGCTGCCACCGCCAAGCCGAGGGAGGACAAAGAGGACCCTGGTGCCCCTGCTTGTCAGGGCGCGCACAATTCCCTCACATGCAGAACCCAATCCTCCGCTTATATGCGGCGGAAATTCCCAGCCGAACATAAGAACACGCATCCTATCCTCCCAAAATAGTCGAATACGCGGACAGACCAGTTTCTCTCCGGCCGTCACATGCTGTCGTTATTTTCTTATCGTGGCAGTCTTCAGCGTCTCCTGCCGCGATGGCACAGGCTTTCCTCCCATTCCTTGTAGCAGTCGGGGGCAGCCTGGCGCAGCATGATCAGCATGCGCAGCACCTCTCCCTCGCTCCAGGCCTGGGCAATGCAACCATCTGGCAGATAGGGGTCAGTGGCAGAGAATATTTCCGAAATGTGACCGACACCGGCCTCGTTCCAGTGTTTCGTGAACAGCGGGGTGATGGTGTCGAGCAGGCTTTTGACTGCTCTGCGTCTGTTTTTCATGGTGGCATGGTCAGCTTTGAGTGTCTTGACAAGAGCTTCCGCATAGGGGCCGAGCAGCCACGGCCACACGGTGCCCTGATGGTAGGCACTATCGCGCTCCCGCGGGCCGCCTGCATAAACAGGATGGAAATGCTTGTCGGACGGGGACAGGGTGCGCAGGCCGAATGGAGTCAGCAATTCGTCGCCGCAGAGCTGCACGATGCTTTTCCAGCATTCCTGGGGTGCAATGGGTCTGGGCATGGACACAGCCAGCAGCTGGTTGGGGCGGACAGCAAGGTCCGGCCCGCCGTCTTCGGCAGGCCGCCAGACGTCATAGAGTGAACCGTCATCCTTGACGAAGTAGTGTTCGAAAACAGCCTTGAGAGCCTTGAGGCCGCGCGTCCGGACAGGATTTGGATCGCCGCGACTGGAGGCAAGATTATGAGCAAAGGCCAGGGTGTTGTACCACAAAGCCTGGATTTCCACCGGGAAGCCCCAGCGCGGGGTCACGGGCACCCCGTCTACCTGAGCGTCCATCCAGGTGAGCTGTGTGCGCGGCGTGCCTACTTCCAGCATGCCTGAGCTGGCTACGCGGACAAAGGGAACGCGCCCCATGCGGTAGGCATCGATAATGGAGTAGACGGCCTGGGCGCATTCTTCTTGAAAAGCCCTGGCTTCATCAGCACGTTTGGTCTTGACGAGGCGATCCAGAATGAGCTGGCAGGCCCAGGCGAACCACAGGCTGGCGTCAGCGCTGTTGTAGCCTCCTGCCTGGCCGTCACAGGTATAGGTGTTTGGGATGATGCCGTCCGAAGCATTGCGCATCATGGTGCGCAGTACGCTCAGTCCGCTGTCCAGGCGGTCTGCCAGGAAGGTGATGCCAGGCAGGCTGATGAGTGTGTCCCGCCCCCAGCTGCCGAACCAGGGGTAGCCGGCCATGAGCATGGATCTGCCGCTCGGGGTGGTGGTAACAAAGCATGCCGAACGTGCGGCCAGACGTTCCTGCAGAGGGGTCAGTGCCTGTCGGCCGCCGGAGGATACCGGTTTCGCACGTGCAGCCATTTCAGCGTCCCACAGGGTTTCCAGGGAAAAGGTATTGTCCAGAATGGGGCGCAGTTCCTCCGTAGAAGCTGAAACAATGACAGAATCACCCGGCATCATATGGATTTCCAGCAAACCGGGAGAGAAGAGATCTTCCTGATAGTCAAAACCGCGAGCCTGTTCTGTCGGATATTCGACTACGTTAATCCATTCCGGGGAAGGCAGGAAATCAAAATGCCCGCTTACCTGTACGTAGAGCGGCGGCAGCACGTTGTAAGGCTGAATCTTGAAGCCGTTGGCAGCAGGGCTGTTTACCGGATATGTCTTGACCTGCAGTTCCATGTTGGCATGCGTCAGAGCATGGTGGGACCGGAAAGCCAGGAGGGGGGTGAGGCGCAGAATGACAGGCTTGTCCGCATTGTTTTTTTTCAGGCTCTCTACAGTATAGTGCAGGAGGACCGCATGCGAGCCGCGCAGCAGACAGACGCGCCTTGTCACCCTGAAACCGGCGGCCTCGTAGACAAAGGCAGGGCAGGGTTCGTCGGTGTAGGTCTTCAAAAGACGCGAGCCATCAGGATAGACAGTCCCAGGATGATGCCGTGAGGAGAGGGGCCAGGACTCGTTGTCGACAACGAGCCAGTCTTCAACCGTAGAGAGCAGCACGTGGCGATCCAGGTGTGCAACATTGGCTACAAGAAGACCATGATAACGCCGCGTGTTAATGCCTTGCGTGGTGCCGGACGCGTAGTCACCAAGACCGTTTGTTTCGAGCCACTCCGAGTTTTGGGATGGGGCAAGTACGGTATCTGTTTCTTTGCTAGAACGCATGGGATTCTCCTGAGAGTTGGCGTCGTGCCGCGGCAGAGAGCATGGAACCTTTCTGATACAGGCTGCCGGCAGGAAGCGTAAAACATTCCGGCTTCAGGGGAAAATCAAGGCACGCTCAACCATGAACGCACGCACACTGAAAGGCGTATAAGATACTGTTCACTGCGAACGTTATAGTAAACGCAAAAACTGATTGTACTTTAAGGAGAACTCTTCTGGAGCTGTT
>CAZJPT010000259.1:0-2573 GCA_964547835.1 uncultured Desulfovibrio sp. | reverse complement strand
GCACCCACACAGCTGGCTCGGCGCAGACGACAACGGCGCCGAGAACCAGGCCTGTCAGGACGACGAGCGAAGCATGCGAGCCTGAGGCGAGAGCTCCGCCCAGAATGCGTCCGGCCGGCATGAATCCGGCTTGTACGCCTACAAAGAAGAATACAAGGCCCACAAAGGTGAGAATGAGACCAACGCTCATGCGGATGACCTGATTTTTGGGCATCTTGATGAGAAAGCGCTGGAAGACCACAAACATAAGCACCAGCGGCGCCAGTGCCATGCCTACCTCCTGCAGCACGTGCGGGACACGCTCCAAAAACAGCGCAAGGAGCCCGGTTGTGATCGCCTCGCTGGCGGATTCGGCGGCGTGCTGCTCGGCACCCGAACTCATCATGCCAAGGATAATAACGGCCAGTATGGGGCCGATGGAGGCCAGACCGATGAATCCAAAGCTGTCCTCCTGAGCATTCTTGCCGCTGCGCACCGAAGCTACGCCTATGCCCAGAGCCATGATGAAGGGGACGGTCATGGGGCCAGTGGTGGCACCGCCGGCGTCAAAGGCAATCCCCAGAAAATCGCCGTCTGTGAAGGCGGCGCAGATGAAGAGCAGAATGTAGAAGGCGCTGAGGCAGATTTTATAGCTGGCATGCAGCAGAATTCTGGCTACTGCCAAAGTGACGAAAAATCCCACGCCCAGCGCGATCATACACACAAGTGTGGTGGAGCTGATACTGGGACTGACACTGAGTACCTGCTGAGCCAGCACGTGTACGTCAGGTTCTGCTATGGTAATAAGAAAACCGATGCCGAAGGCAGCGCCGAGCAGCAGCGGCAGATTGCGTTTGGAGGTAATGGCTGCGCCGGCTCTCTGGCCTATGGGCACCATACCCAGTTCGGTGCCGTGCAGAAAGATGCCAAGCCCGACGATGACCAGCAATCCTCCCATAAGGAAGGGCAGGAATAAATTCCCCATGGGTGCGATGGTCAAGTGCAGGATCACGCCGATGAGCATGATGGGCAGCACCGAAATGACGGATTCTTTTATTTTATCTACTAGCTGCATGGGAGCTGTTCTCCTGGGGTGCAGGGGTGCCGCGGGGTCGGAAGATCTGTGAAACGGGGGTGCCTCTGCCTATCATGTCACTATATCAGGGCATGGCGCCCTTGCCAATACAGTATTTAACCCTCTTTTCACTAAGAGATGGTCCGAATCGTCCAGCTATAGCAGTTTTGTTGTGAAATTTAATATATCAGACGGCATGTCCGGTCTCACGGAACCATCCCCCTGATGTCAGCGGCAGTCATCGCATCAGAAGCCTTGACGCTTCCCCGCCAGCGGTAGAAAGCATCAAGCTTCGGGACGAAACAGCTAAAGAAAGTGCGCCATGCCGGGCGCACCACCACAGAGCCCATCGGTGAAACTGTATTCCCGACGGGCTCTTCCATTGCTATGTGAATGCGTGCGCCATACTCTCGGATGACGCTGTCCGGTACTGCACTGTCACGGAAACGGCACTGCGGCCTTACCAGCCGTTATGATGAATTTTCGCGGGATTGTCGCGTTTAGCCTCAAAAAATGACTTGCTGGTACGGCCAAGGGCAATAAGACTAAAGGGCACAAAGCCCTCTGGAATGCCCAGCACGTCGACAGCAAGATCAACGCGCTCCTGGACCGGATACAGTCCGCACCATACGGACGCGATATTCATGGCCCTTGCTGCCAGCAGAATGTTCTGCGTGGCTGCTGCGCAGTCCTGCACCCAGAACTGGCCGGTGACCGAAGGCTCGCCGGTGACTACGATGGCCAGGGGCGCCTCGTGGCAGAATTTAGCATAGGGATGACGGTCGGCCAGCTGATCAAGAAGCTTTCTGTCGGTGACCACAACAAAGTGCCAGGGTTGTTTATTCATGGCGCTCGGGGCCATACTTCCAGCCTTGATCAAGGTGGCAATCTCTTCCTCTGTGATAGGATCAGGCAGGAAGGAACGAATACTCCGCCTTGTGTTCAGAACGTCAAAGAATTCCATAATGCATTTACCGGCGCCAAAATCCTTTCAGGGAAAGGTGGACGCGCCGCCTCCTTAAAAATGTCGTGTATCCGTTCAGGGTGGTGCGTGTCAGCTGCGGGAGCTGGAGACAAATGTGGTCTGCGCCGGGCGATTCAGGATGTACCCGGTCCTGCTGACCTGCAGGTTGAATTTGTGGTCCTTTGCCAACCTGAGGCAAGAGGCGATCAAGAGCTGCCTGTTCGATGAGCTTTCAGGACCTCTCACGCTGTTCCGAACTGAAGCGTCAGGCCATCTCAACTCGCGCTCAATTGAGGCTGGCTCCTGCTACCCCCTGAACGGATGCAATGTCGTTTGGGGGATGTGCACACTCCCGGATGCATTTTTCGCGCCCGCATGCTGGGTCAGCAAAAGTGTTATACCAGTTCAGGAGTCCGCTTGCCAGACACAGGATGCAGCAACAGACGGAGATGAGCCATGCCTATCAGCATAATAACACATTCTGAATCCTTTGCTAATCTTCGCCGAAATTACGGCCCGCTGATATCAGCGACAGTCACCGCATCAATGGCCTTG
>CAZJPT010000258.1:0-2584 GCA_964547835.1 uncultured Desulfovibrio sp. | reverse complement strand
TAGAGCCGCTACCGATAGGAATCCCCCGCCTTCAGGCGGGGGAGGATGTCAACGTTCTTTTTAACCCTTGCCGACATTCTTCATCCGGAGTTTTCGCCCATGGACTGTCTGGCCGTTTTAGCCAAGGCGGACATCGCCGTGCTCATCGGTGTGTTCTCTCTTTTTCTGTCCCTTGTTATGTCCCTCTGGCACCTGATCATCAGGAGGGACGATAAATGATTGCCATCATCAGTATTTGGTGTGCCTACATTGGCATATTCCTTTACCTGTCCCGCAAGGGACGCGGCCACGATGTCATGATTTCCGGACGCGTGGGCTTCATCTGTCTTTCCCTTGCGTACGTGGCCACCTATATCTCGGCCGTGGCCCTGGTTGGTTTTGGGGGACTGGCCTACAAGTTTGGCATGCAAATGATCCTTGTGGCTGCTGGCAACGTATGGCTCGGCACCTATGTAGTCTACCGCTTTCTGGCCTGGCCTACGCGCGTCTGTCAGCGCAATCTGGGTGCGCGCACCCCTGCGCAGCTCATGGCCAAAGGCCATAGAAGTCCGCTGTTCGGCCGTTGTCTTGCCCTTATCTTTGCTGTCTTTCTCGGTGTCTACGCTTCTGCTGTGGTCAAGGGTGCGGCACTGCTGCTGGCCCAGGTCCTGCCCATACCTGTCTGGCTGCTCATCTGGCTGGTGACTGTGCTTGTGGCCGTAGCTGTCTTTATGGGCGGTCTGCGCGGCGTGCTCTACACTGAAGCCATGCAGGGCATGGTCATGCTCGTGGGCATCATCATGCTCATTGTGACTGTCTTTACTGCCGTAGGCGGCCCTCTGACAGGCATGGATAAGCTGGCCGCCCTAGCGCCCACGGACGCCGCCAACAACGGTTTTGTCCAGCTGTCTTCCGGCGGTCAGGGCTGGTTCATCATCTCCCTGGTCATTGTCACGTCCTTCGCTGTCTGGGCGCAGCCGCAGATGATACAGCGACATTTTGCCCTGTCCTCTGCCAAACAGGTGAACCGCATCACCCCGCTGGCCATGTTCGTCCTCACCGTACTCGTAGGCGGCTGCTACTACGTGGCCTGCCTTGCCCAGCTCATCATGCCAGGTATTGAGAACCCTGACGATGTCATGCCCATCCTCGTTAAGGCCCTGCTGCCCGAACTGGGCCTGCACGTCTTCGTGCTGGCCATTGCTTCGGCCTCCCTGTCTACGGCCAGCGCCATCTTCCACATTGCTGTCTCCTCCATTGCCGAGGATCTGCCTGGAAAGAAAACTTCGCAATCCATGTGGCTGGCCGGTATTGCCTTCTGTGTGCTGTTAAGCGGTGGGTGTGCCCAGATCAAGGGCGAGCTCATCGCCATGCTGTGCACTACGAGCTGGTCCATCGTAGGTTCTACAGTGCTGGTGAGCTACATCGCCCTGGTGCGCTTTGGCAAGCGCAGCACAGTGGCTGCATGGTCTTCAGCGATAGCGGGTTTTGTCGTATGCATGGCCTGGTATCTTATGACGCATCCCCAGTTTGCCATCATCCCCTGCCCCTTGCCTGTGCTGTCCCAGATACCGCCCTTCTTCACGGGCTTTGGCGCCTCCCTGCTCGGCTGGGCCGCAGGATGGGCCATGGATGCAGAGGGACGCCGGCGCTCCACCTTCTGGCATGAACAAACTCCCTTGCGTGGCGGGAAGACCGCACAGGATGGTATTTTTTAACTTCTTCAAGTGAACGAACACCATCAGCGCCCCATGGCGCTTCCAGATACAGCGCGGCCGTCGTTCCCCAAAAAATGGACATGAACGACGGCCGCGTAATGTCTTGCCTCTGTCTCCCGCAATGCGTAGTCTTTGCCGCACCCGTCGGTCGCATCTTCCTCATACCAGTAATACAGGAATCCTCCTATGCAGAAATTTCCCGCAAACCTTATCCGTCCCGCCATCTGCGCTCTTCTCGTCCTGCTTCTTTGTACCGTGACAGTGTCCGATGTCAGCGCTGCATCCCCATCAAGAACGGCGCTGCAGGCAACCATTGAACGTGTTCTGTCCATGCTGGCGGATCCGGCTTACAACAATCAGGCAACGCAGGCCTCCCAGCGCGCCAAAATCGAGGATGAAATTCGCAAGGTTTTTGACTTCAAGGAATTTGCCGCCCGAACCGTAGGACAGCGCTGGCGCACGTTCAGCCCAGCACAGCAGGCTGCCTTCTCCGAGGCTTTTGCCGATCTTCTGCTCACTACCTATCTTGGCCAGCTCGACCGCTACAATGGCGAAAAAATCCGTTACACAGGCGAGCGTTCCAACGAAGCAGGCACCCGCGTAGAACAGATGACCGAGCTCAATACCAGCGACAAACGCATCATTCCTGTTAGCTACCGCATGATGCCCAAGAACGGAACATGGGTGGTCTATGATGTTATCGTTGAAGGCGTAAGCCTTGTGAAAAACTACCGCACTCAGTTTCAGGACATTCTCGCCACGGCCACTCCGGATGATCTCACCAGGCGCATCCGCGACAAGGCAAATGAAATACGCAACCGCAAAAAAGACGCCTAGTGTCTAATGGCATAAATTTGCTGTGGTATGTTGGTCTCAAAACGTCGTTA
>CAZJPT010000257.1:0-2590 GCA_964547835.1 uncultured Desulfovibrio sp. | reverse complement strand
GAAAAAATGCCCGTCATTGGTGGCGTGGCCATCGTCGAGAACGGCTACGAAGAAACGGCCAAGGTACAGGCCATCATGGCCGAGGACATGATCAACGCCGAAGTGAAGCTCCTCGAGTGGTCCAAGAGCCTCATGCCCTCGCTTCCTGTCAAGGAAATGCACGCGCTCATCGTCGAGGAAATGGGCAAGAACTACACCGGCACAGGCGTTGACACCAACATCATCGGCCGTCTGCGCATCACCAACGAGCCGGAAATGCAGTCCCCGAAGATCCGTTATGTGAGCGTTCTCGACATTTCCGAAGCCTCCCACGGAAACGCCACGGGCCTCGGTCTCACCGACTTCGTCACCGAGAAGCTCATCAAGAAGGTTGACCGCATGGCCACCTACTTGAACTGCATGACGACCACCTTCGTGACCCGTGCCTTCTTCCCCATGTGGTTCCCCACCGAGCAGGAGACTCTTGAACACATGATGTTCTGCCTGCGCAGCATCCCGATCGAGGAAGTACGCATCGTTCAGGTGCCCAACACCCTTTATCTGACCGAGTGCATGGTCAGCCCGGCCGTGCTGAAGGATCTCACGGACAGCTCCCGTTATGAGATCGTGAGCGAGCCTGAGGAAGTCAAGTTCGACGCCGAAGGCAACATGATCAAGCGCCTGCTGCACCACTAATCAAACTGCATTATAGTGCCGTTTCCTCTGCCTGGCAGACAAAACGGCACACAAAATCCTCCATAATGAAAGCCCTCCTGTTCGGAGGGCTTTTCGTATTTCGGAAATGACGTTTTCCAGATAATCATGCAGACGCAGCTCAGCTGCGGGTTCGCAACTGACCGCGCATGACACTCCTGTCCCATGCGGCCAGCACGCGGCGGTAATTGTCGGGATTTGTGTCGCCCTCTGTGCTGATGAGCAGCACTCGAGCTTCCGGGCCCAGGCCCAGTCGCTCTCTGAACTCACGCTTGTCCTTGTCCAGTGCCAGCCCAGCCAGCACACCCATGGTCACAGCTCCGGACTCGCCGGATACGACAACGGGATCGCAGACAGGACGGTTGGATCTGGTCGCGTACTCATTGGGAATGTGGCACAGCGGACGTGCCAGCAGTCCCATGCCCAGGCTGGCGTAGCGGTCAGCACAGCACACATAGCAGCTGACGCGCCGGCGCAGTATTTCCCAGGCCTGGGGACTGGGCTCGCCGCAACACAAGCCGGCCATCATGGTCTCAAGAGGCCCCGCGGCAGCGTGCACTCTGCCGTCATTGCATTGCGCAGTCCTATACAGACAGGCAGCGCCTGTGGGCTCGACCACGACGAAGACGATATCCGGCCAGCGCTCGCTTAAAACTGCCACCATGGCAGCTGCAAAACTGCCCACCCCGGCCTGCAGGAAGACATGTGTTGGTCCCGCAGCCGGATACTGCTCGAAAAGTTCTTTACAGATGGTGGTGTAGCCGCGGCAGATATCCAGCGGCACTTCGCTGTATCCGGACCAGGAGGTGTCCTGCAGCAATAGCCAGCCATTCTCATAAGACAGACGTCTGGCCAGCTGCACACAGGCGTCGTAGTCACCATCACCGACCATGACTTCAGCGCCCTCGCGGCGCACATTTTCCACGCGTGTCCGCGCCGTCCCGGCAGGCATGCAGACTACAGCCTTGTGCCCAAACTGTCGTGCAGCCCAGGCAACCCCGCGTCCATGATTGCCATCTGTAGCCGTCACAAAGGTAAGCTGCCCGGTTTTCGCAGCAATCCCGGCAAGACTGTCAAAGCGCAGCCTGTCCATATCCAGACCTGCTCGTCCGGCCAGAATGCGGGCCATGGCGTAGCTGGCGCCAAGGACTTTAAAGGCCTTGAGGCCGAAGCGCGAACTCTCGTCCTTGAGACTCAAAGAACCCAGTCCCAGAGCAGCTGCACGCTCCCTGAGATTCCAAAGACGCGTCGGTGCGTAACCGGACAGTGTTGTATGAAAATCCTTTGCCCGCCGCGCCCACGTCGCGTTCAGTGCATGAAATAGTGCGTGATCAGAGTTGTCAGGTTTGATGAAGAGGCAGAAAAAATCAATCATTACCACTCCCAGGAACGCCATGCTTTCCCCACGCTTTTCCACGCTTTCCCTTGCCTGCCTGGCGCGCCAATGAAGTTGACAGACAAAAAATTGCCCACAGATTCAGGAAAAACAGGCAAAGGATGTGCAGATACTATACATGCCCCAGTGCTCTTCGTCCACACCTAAACAAAGAAAGACGTCAACCATGAGAAAAATCCAGGAAACTAAAATTGGCACGAGCTATGCATAATCTGCAGCAGGACCGACTCCCTCTGCTCCTGGGGAGCGGCAGTTCTCCTCCTCTATGCGACTGACCGGGAATGCGGCCTGTCCATCCTCCCAACCCGAACCGCATTCCCGGCCTCCTCTGCATTCTGGATAGTAGCCAGTCTGAAAATCTGCCACACCTCCTGTCATGAAAGATCGCCGCATGTATGCGGCGATCTTTTTTTATCTGGTGTGCCAGGCATGGAGCATGATCTTACGGGTGAAAGTCCCTGGCGCAGGGGGTAGCACCAGGTGCATGGCTGAAGGCAAGGG
>CAZJPT010000256.1:0-2590 GCA_964547835.1 uncultured Desulfovibrio sp. | reverse complement strand
CCCCGAGCACCATTGAATGGGAATAATGCGACGCACATCTTTTTTCTGCCGCCGGCTGCCGCAGCGCACCCGGCGGTTTTTTCTGCAGTCTGCCCGGCCATGGACACCGCACCGGGTTACAGGCATACATCCAGGGAAGATTCAGCCCGGTTCAAAGTTCTGACTTTTTCTCTCTTGCCCGTTCTAAGGAGGAAAGTGCATAAAAATTATTGCTTATCATTAGGAAAACAGTATTTTTTGTTGACGGATGGGACAAATTTTTTTACCAGAATTGAAGCCCGCCCATGACCTTTTCTGCACTTCAAAGGCCATGGATACATAAAAGGCCAGACAGGGACGAGCGTCCCAACACGTTGTCCGTGGACCGGGAGGAAGCTCAATAAGCCTGGAGGCAATACTGCCAGTCAAAAGCGTCCCTGTTTTCGCCGGGTCAGTCCACTTCAAATCTGACAGGAGACAGCGTCTTCTCCCCTTTTAACGAAGAGGAAAGGCGCACCGAAAGTCTATGATGAAAACACAGGAGCGTTCCAGGAACGCGGTTGTCACCACGATCGCCAGCAGCGAACTAAACGAGATGGCCAGAATGTACCGTGATGGGGTCAGCCCGGCTCAGCTCGCCACTATCTTTTCCATGTCCGAGAGCACTGTACGCATGTATCTTCGCCGTGCTGCCAGAAAAGGCATGATCACGCAGGCGGGCTGAAAGGACAAAAGCCATGTGCAGCAACAAGGTGCAGGACAGGT
Organism: uncultured Desulfovibrio sp.; assembly: GCA_964547835.1. Taxonomy (GTDB): domain Bacteria; phylum Desulfobacterota; class Desulfovibrionia; order Desulfovibrionales; family Desulfovibrionaceae; genus Desulfovibrio. The sequence continues at coordinate 1,846 of CAZJPT010000256.1, read as the reverse complement.
TGCTCACTGAAGCCATGGAGACGCTTGGCGCCATCTGGAACTGGGATTACCGGAATTGGGAGCATGTGTCCCATCTTGTCACAGGCCCCCTGGCCATTTTGCTCAAGGGCAGTATGTCTGACGAAGACGAGGACGTGGATGCAGACAGGCAGCTTGTGGAGCTCAGTATCTCTTCCTGTACCATTGAAAACGACACAGCGTCCGTCGTAGCTGACTACGTCTGGCAGAAAGCGGAAGAGGCGCCGGTAAGAGAGCGCATTGTCTGGGGCTTTGTGCACCAGGACGGCCGCTGGAAAGCGGCTGCACTGAGTCGCTGAAAACTTATGCTCCCCTGCAGCATGCCCGCATCAAGACACGACAGACCGCACGTCTTGCTTGAATGAAGCGATGTTTTGCCGCGCAAGCACGGTGCAGGGCCGTCCGCTTTTCAGGAAGGTTCCTTTTCTGCATCAATGCCCTCCCACCAGCGCGGCTGCTCCGGCATGGTGTCAGCAAGCTCAAGCGCTCGTCCAATGGGCGGCGTGAGCAGACGCCAGGAATAGTCTCCGGCCAGCTCGGCCTGGCGGCGCAGCGGCTCGTCCCAGGCGTGCTGAGAGAGGCAGAAGCGGCCGCAATGTACGGGCATAAAGTGTTTTGCGCCCAATTCCAAGGCTGCTTTGGCGGCTTCTTCAGGAAACATGTGCACATGGGGCCAGCGCGCGTTGTACTGGCCCGAGTCGAGCATGACAAGGTCAAAGGGACCGTGTTCGCGGCCTGTGCGGGCGAAGTGTGCACCGTAGCCGCCGTCACCGCTGAAATAGAGTCTGCGCCGGGCCGTCTCGAAAATGAAGCCGCACCACAGCGTCCTGTCATGATCAGTAAGGGTGCGTCCGGAAAAATGTCTGGATGTCGTCAGGGTCACACCAAGACTGGAAAGCTCCAGAGTGTCGCCCCAGTCGCGCTCGAAGATGATGTGCTTGTCATAGCCCCAGCGCAGCAGGTGCGCGCCACAGCCAAGGCCGCAGAGTACGTTGCGCACGCGGGGACGCAGGGCCTTGAGTGTCGGCCAGTCCAGATGATCCCAGTGATCATGCGAAATGCAGAGCACATCAATAAAGGGCATGTCTGCAGCCGTGTAGGGAAGCGTGCCCTCAAAGGCTCTGTTAGCCAGGAAAAAGGGTGAGCCGTACGCACTGAGTACGGGGTCTATGAGGATGTTTTGGCCAGCCAGACGCAGGAAGAAGGAGGAATGGCCGAGCCAGATGACCGTGTCTGCGAAAAGCCCGGAAAGCGGCACCCGCTCGCTGGGCAGGGGCCGCTGCGGCTTCGGTCGCTCGAGCTTGAGGAAGAGCCACTGCACCAGAGCACGGGCGAAGCTTTGTTCCTCAGCGGCAATAACACGCATAGGCTCCAAATTCTGAAAGATACCGCCAACCTGATGGGGCGAGGCCATGACACGGGTCAGCTCTTCGCCTTCTGGCAGCGCTCCAAAACGCTCAGAATTGAGAAAAATCATGCCCGAGCCTCCAGCCCCGGCGGCCAGGATGCCTGTCCCGGCCAGTAACCTGAGAAATGTTCTGCGTTTCATAACCCCTTCTCTGCGCTCCACACATCCCCGCGCAGTGGTGCGCAGGCAACAGCCCGGCACACAAATCCGCGTCTCTGAGCGACACAAACTGCTGGACTGTGCACGACGTCAAGGCACAGTTCGCACAGCTTCAATTCGCCCGGCATGTGCTCCAGCGCCATACCGCTGCAGTTCACCGCATCCAGACACAAGATATGCCGTGTCGAACTACGGGCACGTACAGCATTCACGGCCCACGCACGTAGGGTGAGTTTCAAAGAGTTCAACAAAAAAATTTAA
>CAZJPT010000255.1:0-2593 GCA_964547835.1 uncultured Desulfovibrio sp. | reverse complement strand
CAGCACCTATGCCGATGAATGAAATTGTTGAAATCACTCTGCCCAATGTCGGTTCTTCATCCATGCTTTATTTTTTGAAGATCACGCCGCGGGCGTGCCGTTCTTCTGTTCTGTCAAATACGGCGTACCCATCCCTGCTTTAGCGATGGATATACAGGCTCGTGTCATTTGCGCGCAAGCGGGGCATCTTTGTTTTTGCACAGGAATATAAACACAGAGCAGGACATGTCCGAATCTGCCTTGTAAATATTGTGCATGAGCCTCGGAGGTGCAAGCCAGCGGGCTGCGGTGGATGCAACGAGCATCCCCTGCCTTCTGGTGTGTGGGCAACGTCATTGCCTGGCATACATTGTTTTGCGTTGCCTTGCTGCGACTTTTGTCTGAACGTCACTCTATATAATTACAGGAGGTGGCCCACCTTCCCTTGTCGAAGGCTGTGCCGACAGTATTATGGCTGCTACTAGTAACATTTTATCCAAGCTCTCCAGAGGCGATCTTCTTCTGGTCATGATCGATGCTCTTATTCCGCCCCTGACGATGAGTGACGCATACACGTACAAGCTCCTCACGGAAACGGATGCAAGGCCGACTTACTACTGGGATTTGGACTATGCACGCAGTCGCATGCCCAGGATATACTCGTACGGCATCATGAAACCCGAAGTGCGCTACGAGCTGGCATTGAGTGCCGTGAAAGACAAAATTCTCAGTGTTCCATTAAACAAGTTGAGCGCGGATAAGGAGTTCCTGGCAGATCCGATAGGACGGTGCATGGCTGAGGTGCTTGCCGTCTTCCAGAACAAGGAGGAAGTGCTGCGCGAAGTTCTCAACATGGACGATGATATTGCTCCCAAGGTGCGGCTCCTCCGCATGCTCTATGTGCGTAACTGTATGTTCCCCATATCGTGGTTTAGGGAACGCAGGCCACTGGCACAGGCGATACTGCTGGCGGACATGGTGCGTCTGCTCGGCATTGAGACTTTCCTGCATCCGTGTCTGGGTCAGGCCCTGGGAGACTGGAAAAAAGGTCGAGTACCCGGGCTGCCGGTCACTCTTGAAAACGCGTGCATGCTCGGTTTCTGGATGAACGATCAGGATAGATCATTGCAAATACTCGAAAAGAGTGATGAATTGCAAGGATGGGAGTTGCCTTACCAAAAAATGGTGAGGGCGATCTTTTTTAAAGGGGACAAGCTGAAAGAACTTACTGACGAAACTATAAAGCAGCTCCGCAAGGTGGCGAGGGCCAATTCGTGCAATTTTAGCCTCTACGGCACGCAGGGCTTGCTTGTCAACATGGCGCGCTTTATCACCGGAGGTGAGAAAGATCTGCACGCCATGCGTCAGAGTCTTCTCAAGATTAAAACGTACAACAATCTGGACAAGGACGCCGGAGCAAAGGGAGCCAGAGGACTGCTTGCTCTCGACGCGCTGCGCTGCGGCAGCAAGAGCAGGGCGCAATCTCTGCTGATCGAAGAGTCGTTCTCCATAGATGAGGACAACGTTCTTTCCAATATTCTCTATGCTGCTGCCTGTGTGCGCATCCTTGAGCCTGCGGAATACAAGCGCTATTTCGATGTAAAAGTTCTGGAAGACCTGTATGGGAAGATGGCTTCGCTGCCCTTGTTACAGCGTTTGATCGCCGACGTGCTGGCAACCATTCCGGACCGCAAGGATCACAAAAGGTGGGTCAGGGGCGACAACTGGCCTGAATCGCTGCTGGACGTGACCCAGCTGGTGGAAAAAATGCCAAACTGGGCTCTGCGCTTGCAGGCGCTGGAAACCCTGGCCGGAAACTCCGCTGCCAAAACTAAGCAAAAGCGTCTGTGCTGGGTGTTGCATCTCCAATCTGATAGCGTGGAAGCATATGAGGAGGCCATGACCGCCAAGGGAGTCTGGGGACGCCGTAAAAAAATTTCATTGGATAACCTGACCAAGAACAGCACGGAAATGACCTGGCTCACTACTGAGGACAGGAAAATCATCTCCTATGTTGCCATGGACAGGTATACGACGGCCTCGCTGGCCATCAGTCGCTGCTGTGAGGCGCTGGAAGGGCATAAGAACGTCTTTCATCAACTGAAACGTGACGGAGAAATGCTGCCCCTCACTGTCAAAAAGGGGACTGCGGAATTATGCGTGGACGAGATAGACGGGAAAACCTATCAGCTCACCATGAACAAGGTGAAGGATCCAAGCACGCTCCGCAACAACGTTCATCTGCAACTTCGCGGGAATGAGCTCACCTTCTACCGCTTTAACACCCGAGAACTGCAGATTCTTGAGATTCTCAAGGGAGGTCTGAGCTTTCCCAAGGAGGACGTGTCCCGGGTTCTCAGTCTGACACGCAGCAACCTCAATATCCCCGTACGTGCGGACAACCTCAAGGCTGAGGAAGTGGAGCCGGACAGCACGCCTGTCATTCAGCTCGAGCAGACCAGCGCTGGCTTTACGGGCGTCGTAGGCGTGCGGCCATTCGGTCGCGAGGACAGTATGTTCTTTCCTCTGGGCGCAGGACCGCAAGCTCCCCTGGTGGCAATGCCCATCCTGGACGAGAACGGTGTTCCCATGGAAGGCGTGACCAGAAACGTAC
>CAZJPT010000254.1:0-2598 GCA_964547835.1 uncultured Desulfovibrio sp. | reverse complement strand
ATACTCACACCTTCATGACTAGAAAAATATCCAAATCACTCTGCCCAATGTCGGGGTATCTGTATTCAGCGCATTATTTTCTGCATGGACAGGTCATGCCCGAATCTACGCTCGAGGACATTAATGTAAGACCTTCTGAAGCGAAAGCCAGGGAGGCTGTGGTGGAAGAAGCGAGAATCTCTTGCCCTCAGGCGTGGGGAGTGTCAATGCGCCAGATTTTTCAGATCCTGGAAAGGTTTCTTGTGGGACAAAGCCTGTCTGAATAACGATGATTCCTGTAATTACGGGAAGATAGCCGAGACACTCCTTCTTGACGGATCTTCTCGCAGTATAGTAGCTACTCTTTTTTGAATTTCACTCATTGCTTTTGCTCCGGGAGCCATTATGTCAGAGGAAGTCAAAAACACAGTGGCCGGCGAAGGCGTCGATTTTATTCGCGCCAAAATCATATCCGATAACGCGTCTGGACGATTTGACGGCAAGGTACATACGCGCTTTCCTCCAGAACCCAACGGCTATCTCCACCTCGGCCATGCCAAATCCATCTGTCTGAATTTTGGTGTTGCCAGGGAGTTTAATGGCCAATGCAATCTGCGCTTTGATGACACCAACCCTGCCAAGGAAGACACAGAGTATGTAGATTCCATTAAGGAAGACGTGCGTTGGCTGGGCGGTGACTGGGAGGATCGGGAATATTACGCGTCAGACTATTTCGAGCGCCTCTACCAGTACGCTGAGGAACTGATTCGCCGCGGCAAGGCCTACGTCGATGATCTGAATGCCGACGAAATTCGCGAGTATCGTGGCTCTCTCACCGAACCCGGCAGGGAAAGCCCATGGCGTAATCGTTCCGTTGCGGAGAACCTGGACCTTTTCCGCCGCATGCGGGCTGGTGAGTTCCCAGACGGCGCCAAGGTGCTTCGTGCGAAAATCGACATGGCCTCTCCCAACATTGTCATGCGCGATCCTACACTGTACCGTATCCGACACGCTGCGCATCACCGTACCGGCGACGCATGGTGTATCTATCCGCTGTACGACTACACGCATCCCTTGAGCGATTCCATTGAGGGCATCACTCACTCTTTGTGTACCCTGGAATTTGTCAACAACAGGGAATTCTACAACTGGATTCTTGAAGCGCTCGATGTCTACCATCCCGAGCAGACAGAGTTTGCGCGCCTCAACCTGACGCATACCATCCTCTCCAAGCGCAAGCTCATACAGCTCGTGCAGTCCGGTCTTGTTTCCGGCTGGGATGATCCACGTATGCCCACACTCTGCGCTCTGCGCCGCCGCGGTGTACCCCCGCAGGCTCTGCACGACTTCTGCTCCAGGATAGGTATAGCTAAATCTGACTCCGTCGTAGACTACGGGCTGCTCGAGTTCTGCGTCCGCGAGTACCTCAACGCCCACGCGTCCCGCTGGATGGCAGTCATTGACCCAGTCAAGCTTGTAATAGACAACTATTCTGAAGACAGTGCAGACGTTTTTGACATGCCTCTACACCCCGAGGCTGCCTCCTACGGCTCCCGCAAGGTGAGCTTCTCCAAGGAACTTTACATCGAACGCGAAGATTTCCGCATTGATCCACCGAGCAAGTTCCACAGACTGGCTCTGGGCCGCGAAGTACGCCTGCGTTACGCCTATCTGGTGAAGTGCACGGACGTTGTCTGCGACGATAATGGCAATGTCACTGAAATACACTGCACCTACGACCCTGCTTCGCGTGGCGGCAACAGTCCCGACGGCCGCAAGGTCAAGGGCACACTGCACTGGGTGGATAGCAGGACGTCCCTGCCGGCCAGGGCCCGTCTTTACGAGCATCTTTTCGCCATGGACAATCCCAATAATGTCCCCGAGGGAAAGACCTTCCTGGACATGGTCAATCCCGACTCGCTTCGAGAAGCGGACATCAGGATTGAAGCCGCCCTCGCCGATCTGGCTGTCGGCCAGACTGTGCAGTTCGAGCGTATGGGGTACTTCTGCAAGGACAGGGACAGCACAGACGAATTACCTGTCTTTAACAGGACAGTCACACTCAAGGACACCTGGGCCAAAATAGCCAAAAAATTATGCTCCTAAGAGATGAACCGAAAACTGGTTTGCCATCGTATTAGAAATTGTTCTTCCTGATACTGGCTGGACTATTCGGACCATCTCTAAGGAACTGCTGGAAAACAACATTATGTTTTATAACGCCAAAATTGGCTATTGAGACCAGTTTGAGCAGGAAAAAGCCTAATGTTACTTTACCGCAGTTCCTAAGTCACACCGCCACTCGGCTGCTGCAGACTTGCGGACACGAATGAGGTATTTCACAGAGGTTGAAAATAACTCGTGAAATAGAAGCACTGCAAGCTCTTGACAGACATACTCATGGAGTATATAAAACATTGAACCAAAGAGAGGGATGTTAACTCAGTCGGAAGAGTATCTGCCTTTTAAGCAGAGAGTCGCAGGTTCGATCCCCGCACATCCCACCACATATTTCAAGCCCTTACGAGATTCTCTCGCAAGGGCTTTTTATTTCCCCGGGGCGCAATGCGAAGAAGAGCCAGGCGCCAGCATTCCAGCAGATCGGGAAAATATCCGCCA
>CAZJPT010000253.1:0-2618 GCA_964547835.1 uncultured Desulfovibrio sp. | reverse complement strand
GACTGCCCATGGCGAAAGCGGTGTTGCCCCAACAGAAATCATCGGAACTATTCGCCTCTTCCTCGAAGACAAAGCTCTTGGCTGGCACAGTCTCAGAACCGTAGGGAACGCGCAGCAGGAAACGGGGCAGGGTCAGCCCTACATAGCGGGCGTTTTCAGTCTCGCGGAAGCCGCGCCACTTGGTGTACTGCGGCATCTCGAAGATCGACTTGAGGTCCTTGAGATTGGGCAGCTTTTCCCAGGAGTCGATGCCAAAGAACTCCTTACTGGCCGCACTGATGAAGGGTGCGTGTGACATGGCCGAAACGGCTGCCAGGTTGTGCAGCAGGGAAATGTCCTGGGGGCCGGGACCGAGTTCATAATTGCCTATAATGACGCCTACGGGCTGACCGCCGAACTGTCCGTACTCAGCCGTGTAAACGTTTTTGTACAGGCCTGAACGGGTAACTTCGGGAGCATCCTCAAAATCATCAAGCAGGTCCTGCTTGGACACGTTCACGAACTCAATTTTGATATTCTGACGGAAATCTGTGCGGTCAACAAGGAATTTCATGCCGCGCCAAGATGACTCCAGGGTCTGGAACTGGCGGTCATGCATAATGACGTTGACCTGTGCAGACAGTTTGGCGTCTACGTCGGCAAGCATTTTATCCACAAGAGCAGTAGATACCTTGGTGCCGGGTTGTTCGGAGACTATTTCCTTCAGGAAGGCTCGCAGGCCGTCCTTGGTGGCAGAATAACCTTCCTCGCCTGGTTTCAGGCGGCTGGCCTCGACGATTTCATCAAGCAGACTCAGAGCTGGAGATTCGAACTCTGCCTGCGCGGGTGCTTTTTGTTGCTCGTTCATCTACATAATCCGGCGCACATACCCCATGCTGGAGCAGGGAAGCAGCGCCGCCTCCTTAATGTATGTTGCATCGTCCTGCTAGGGGGTAAGTACAGACTTCTCCACCCGACATGGAAGCTTCCAGTCCGGGAAATCCCCCTTCCCGAGCCGGGAACGAATCACGCGTCTGCGCATCGTCCGGCATGTACTTAGAGGACATCTCAAATCGCACAATGCTGTACATAAAAGCAATGTGTTAAGATGGTGTATCCAGAGTTTTGAGATCTCCTCTTATTACCGCCCTGTCATTTTTCGTCGAGGCCGAGTTCCTTGAGCAGGGTATTACGGGCTGACTCGCTGGCAACCATCTCCTGCACCTTGCGGCGGAAGTCGGGTATGTTGGCAAGAGGACCTTTAAGAGCCTTGAGCGCTTCGCGCAGTTCAAGCAATTTGGTCAGCTCAGGCACCTGTGCAGCAACGGCGTCAGGGCTGAAATCATTAATTTTTTCAAACTTGAGATTAACCGCCATGGAAGCTTCCGGGTCTTCCGAAAGTTTGGACGGCACCGTCAGGTTGAGCTCAAGCTTCTGTGCCTTCATGACATCGTTGAAGTTGTCCTTGTCTACAGATACCGGCTTGCGATCCTCAACGGCTCTGTCATCGGTACGCATGGTGAAGTCACCGAGCACCATGAGCTTCAGAGGTAACTCTACATCTTCCTGTACGTTACCCGTAGCAGGTCGATAAATGATGTTCACGCGTTCCTTGGGGGCAACGGATCCTTCTTTTGCCATTGAGCATCTCCTGAAAAGCTAGACTGGAAAATATCATTGTATTTACGACGCTTCTATTCTCCCGTTGAGGGAGTCCCTTGATTCCGGACGAGCCCTGATATGCAGCTCAGAACAGCTCCGGATGCCTTCGACATGGTCGAAATACACCGTCGGCATGAATAAATGGACCATTAACATTCCCCACACTTGAATGGGGAAACTCGTTTTTTCCGTCACAGCCTTTGGCTTGCGCCTTCGAAGGCTTTACACGATGTCTACGAGTCTGGATTCGGACATGTTCTGCCCTGTTCTATCTAATACTCCCTACGCCTGAAGGCGGGAGATTCTCGCTTCTTCCATCGCAAGCTCTTTGGCTTTCGCCTCCGAACGTCTTACACAATGAACGCGAGCGTAGATTTGGCCATGTCCTGCCATAGTTTTATCTTGAGAAGATCTCAAAACACGCAATGCTGTACATCATAAAAGCAACTGGTTAACATGGTGAGGACGTCTCAAAACGCACAAGACTGTACATAAAAGCAATGTGTTAAGATGGTGTATCCAGAGTTTTGAGATCTCCTCTAAGGTCTCTTCTTTCAATATAGCATGCAAATACGTAATGCAAGCAAAAATATCCCGCTTGCACGAAAGCGGCTTATATAACCATCACTAAAGCGCGGGGCTTTACGCCGCATCTGGTAATACCTCTGAATTTTAGCCAAACAGGAACACGTGGCAGTTGAAGCCGCTGCCTGGGGTGGGAGAATGATGTCGTAAATGTTTTGGTAGCAAAAGAAGGATGCTTTCCTCTGAGGATCGGGAAAAGATTGAAGTTTTTGCAGTCCTGAACAAATTGAAAGCCCTGTTATGGAATGTAGCGTATAGTGAAGTAGTAAAACAGTTGCCTTATATAAAATACGCATGAACCCGGGGCAAAATTACAAAAGATGTAAAATTTATGTGTTTCCGACATTGGGCAGAGTGATTTCAACAATTTCATTCATCGGCATAGGTGCTGG
>CAZJPT010000252.1:0-2620 GCA_964547835.1 uncultured Desulfovibrio sp. | reverse complement strand
TGAGGCCAGTTTGAACAAGGGAAAAGCCTAATGTTACTTTACCGCAGTTCCTAACTCATAAGCCAGTAGTCGCTTTGTCATCTGTGTTTACTTGAATTTTAATAAGTTATCGTCGTACGCAATTGAAAACTGGACAGTTGTCTGAGGTGTTGTTTCCTGACAGTTCCTTAGGTTAACTTTCACAACAAAACCGCTACAGCTGCTTGCAACTTGGAAACAGCTGCACAATATACCATGAAGGCTCAAAAACAGGCATGGCGGACAGGCCGCAATCAAAGATCAGCCGTGTCCGCCGCAAAAGGCTCACTTGTTGGTTTTCAGGAAATCCCTGGCGCGTTTTGCTTCGGGACTGTTGGGGAATTTCTTGATGAGCTCGTTCATGCGCGAGCGTGCGCCGGCGGGCTGTTTCATCTTGCTGAAGCAGATACCCTGCTTCAGATAGGCGCCCGGGACACGGTCGGAGCCGGGATATTTGGTGATCACCAGCTCATAAGCCAGGGCTGCATCGGGGAACTGATTGGTCTGGAAATAGCACTCGCCGATGTAAAACTGAGAAGCGGCCGAAGTAGCTGGATCGGCATCACCGAAGTTCTTCAGGTAGTCTGAGAAGGAGCGGCGGGCGTCATCGTAGTTACGGGCATTGAAGGCGTTGACGCCAGCCTGATAGAGGGCGACCTTGATATCTTTTTCGGCCTGGGCCCTGACTGGTCTGGGTGATTCCTGCCCCCAGGTTGTGGTATCACCTGACACGGAGGCGTCGGCTTCGCTGACAGGAATGGGCTCACCCAGATCGAAATCCATGGCCATGCTCACTTCGATTTGACGCAGCGCCTGATCGTGACGGTTGAGCTTGTCTACCAGGACGGCAGTGCCGCCAATCTTCTGCAAATCCGCCAGCTGGCCGCGCAGGGAGCGGACTTCCTCGCGCAGGCGCTGCAGTTCGTTGCTGGCGTCAGCCTGAACAGGCTGCAGGCGGCGCAACTGGGCGTCGTGCTGCATGAGCTGCGCCTCTATCTCGTCATTTCTGTTGTTGCATCCAGTCAGGCATGCAAGAGCGAGAGCGGTGATGAGAGCGGGCTGGAGGCTTTTGAACACTGTGATTCTCCGAGATAGGGAAGGTGAAAGGGCGAAGTGTCTTCAGATCTGCCTGACAATGCGCGCTCCGGCGTGTCTGCGTCCAAGGAAAACATAGAGCAGACCACCGAAAACGGGAAGAAAGACACAGGGAAGAAGCCAGAGAACTTTCTTGTGCAGGTCATTATGAAAATCGTGACTCCACACGTGCCATACTCCCCAGAGATTGGGAAGTATGGGAATGAGAGCCACAAGAACGTGCCACCAGGCAAAGGTCATGTTTGCTAATCCTTGTTGACGTTCCCGCTACCGGGAATACTCGCGGCGATCGTGGCCCAGCATTATCGCCAGTGTCGACAGCCCGGCGCCGACGCAGATGGCGATGTCCGCCACGTTAAAAGCGGGCCAGTGCCACGCGCCCCAGTAAAAATCCAGAAAATCCGTCACTGCCCGCTCCCGCAGACGATCGACGAGATTGCCCAGTGCGCCGCCCATGATCAAACTCAGTCCCGCCCACAAAAGCGGAGCCCGTCCGCTTTTGTGGATGAGGGAGACGATAATGCCGGTGGCAGCAACTGTAGCCGCTGTGAAAAGCCAGATCTGCCAGTCGATGTCGTGACGGTTGAGAAATCCGAAGGCCGCACCGCGATTGCGGATGTTAACCAGGTTGAACAAGCCGTCGATGACAGGGCTCACTGCATTGAGTGGCAGCATCTTATTGATGAGCCATTTGCTGAACTGATCGACGATTACAACCGCGGGGGCGCTGAATAAAAGGATTTTCCAGCGGGTGTCCATAGTGTATTGACAGGTGCGCATGCCTGAATGAAAGCTCGCAGCGCGTAGCTTGTGCAGGAAAGTCCGCACGCCCGGCATTGCGCGGGCAGATGCCGGACGCATGGAAGATTAGCAGCCGCCGCCGGCCTCCATGTGACTGATGACGTTGGCGCAGCGCGGGCACAGGTCGGCGTGCGCCGGGTCGCTGCCAATGCCGGTGGAGTACATCCAGCAGCGCGGGCATTTTGAGCCTTCGGCGCGGGCTACGCCTACAGCCAGGCCGCTCATCTGCGGATCGTGCACTGCTTCGGACGGAGCTTCAGCCAGGGGGAGCACGTTCAGTTCGGAGACCAGGCAGTATTCGCGCATGTCGCAGCCTGCGCGATCAAGTACACTGGCGAGCTCGTCCGAAACGTAGAGGGTTACGCACGTGTCCAGGGAGTGCCCGGCCTTGCCGTCACGACGCAACGGCTCAATGGCTCTGGTTACACAGCCGCGCACATCCTGCAGTGTCTTCCAGTCGGCGCGCATGGCCTCGGGCAGGATCCAGTCCCGGCAGTCGACAGGAGGCAGCGCGAAGACAGTTTTCTCCGGGCCTTTGAGGGCGTCGGGGAAATACCCGTAAATTTCCTCGGCTGTGAATGAGAGCACAGGAGCCAGCTCGCGCACCAGCAGACTGAGAATACGGAAGAGGGCTGTCACAGCCGAGCGGTACTCGCGGCTGTCCCTGGCCGAACAGTAAACTCTGTCCTTGAGGACATCAATGCAC
>CAZJPT010000251.1:0-2659 GCA_964547835.1 uncultured Desulfovibrio sp. | reverse complement strand
CACATTCTCCCGGTATTCATTGCGCAATGCTTCCGTCGTAATTGAGCCATTTTTCTTCAAGGGAGTTCGGTCAGTCATGAATTGTGGATTGTCGGGAGACGCTCCCGACACGCGAAGTTTCTTTGCCTCCACAAGGACCCGGACGACGTGATCTTGACCCGGACCCGGATTGGCCGATGCATTTGGCAACTCGATGGTCGTGCGCTTGAGCTCGACCCCATTGGTCAGCTTGATGTCATCCCTGCCTGGATAAAAGAGGTATCGGTATGCCTGCTGGATGGCAATGGCCAGCTGCTGCTTGGATTTGTTGTATCTTTCATTCAGCTGCTCCCGTTGATGCGGTGCAAGTTCCCGCAAAATGCCGGGGTCGCGCATGTCTCCCAGGGCCAGCCTGCGTCTGATGCTTGATTTCATCTCCTCCACCCTGGCCTCTTCGACCACGAGGAAGACCAGGTTGTTGCGATTCTTTCTGGCCGGTCCTCCATTGGACTTGTGGAGGAACAGCTTGGCCATCAGCTGGGGAATCGTGCCCACGGGATCGTGTTGGGAGACATGGGCAGCTTCATAGCCAAGTATCACCAGTTTTGGAGTGTCTGCCTTGTCCTCTATATCGTTGGGGTCAGCAGGAAAGAAGACCGGTTGAAAAACCCCTTTTCCAAAAATTGCCTTGATGGCGTCGTTGAGGTGCGAGCGTATCTCCTGTGGGTTAATTTGCCGCTCTCTCTGGTGGATGAGCTGTGTCAGATTGGGCTCGACCATGAACCGGAGAGGGCTGCTGGGGCGCTCGTCCAGGAACGCAGATTCCAGGCGGAATTTGCGGATGGCATCGTCAACGAAACTGATGTTGATGTCAGGTCCAAGGATGCTGTAGCGAAGCGCCGGTATCAGGACGCCTTTCAGATTGTCGTTGAAGGCCAGTGTGTGCAGGAAAATGGTTTTTGCCACGAAAGATGTATAGGGCGGCATGCCCTTGAAGTGCTGGGCGTCCATCTGTTCCGCAAGAGAGGGAGCATCGCCCTCCGAGGCGGCGATGTCCGCCTTGAGTGCGGGCACAAAGGCGCTTTGGCCAAGTTTGGTGACAATTTCCTGGCGTATGGGAGTGAAGCTCGGATCCACATGATGGAGATGGATGGCATATGTCTCCGCGGGCCGCTTTGCCCAGAGCCGTTCAACGGTTCTGGCAAGCAGCCGCAACATGCCGCGCACGCGCTGAAAGTTGCCCAGGGTCGAGGTCTTTTCCTTGAGGGTCTCGACCAGTTCTGGGTGCAGGGGGTAGCCCTCGTCGAAATCCTGGATATTGGTATCCTTCAGCCCAAACTCTGGCAGATTCTCCTTCTGCGCTTCCCACAGACGGGCGTATGCCTGCACGATCTCTTTGGCTGCATCATGGTCGATGGACTCGAAGAGCCTGCGACAGAGCACCTTGACCGTCTCGTCTTCTTCCGTGGGGTCAAGCAGGGTTGCCTTGCGGGCAGACACGCTTTCCGCCTCATGCATCATCCTGGAAATGACTTCATTTTCCCTGCTGTAGGCATCGGTTGCCTTGCCGTCGTTCTTGCCAATGGCAAGCGTGTAGACAAGGGCCGCCCTTGGAGAGGATTCAACTGCCTTGAAAAGTGCGGTCAGGAAGGCCGTCAGCTGGCTGGCAGCCCGCTCCATGTCGGTGGCTCCCTGTTTGCGCAGGTAGATGGAGAGTTCGTCAAGCAGGATCAGGGTGGGCTTGCCGAAAATGAGTTCCTTGATGGTGTCCGCGCCTGGGGCCACTTTTGCCACGTCGCTCTTGCGGACAAGCTCATATCCCTCCTTGCCTCCAAGTGCGTAGGCCAGGTCTCCCCAGGGCGTAAACGCCCTCAGGTTGTCCTCAAGCTTGTGCCCGTTCACCGGATCCGCATTTTCGCCGTCAAAGGCGGCCACCTGCACGGAGTCGGCAGGCAGCTCCCCGGCAGGAATGAATTCGTCGATATTGGGAACATGGGACGCCCCACGCGCCATATGCGCAAGGGCAATGAGCGCGTGCGTCTTGCCGCCGCCGTAGTTTGTGTCCAGCCTGAAAATGGAGGCAACCTGGCCGGAGCTCCCGTTCAGGCGCAGGCTTATGTTTTTGAGGAGGTTGCACAGGCCGCGGGTTGGATGCGTGTTCGCGAAAAAGGCAACGGGATCCTGATATTCGGGGGCAGCCGATCCGCGCAGAACCTGGGCAAGGTCTGCGGCAAAGTCGGAATCAGCGAAGTTGCCCTTCAATACGTCCGGCCGCGGGACACATACGTCGAAAATGGTTGGCAGCATGTTCGCCTCTGGTGAGGATGTCTGGTGTGGATTGTCTGGGAGGATGTCCGGGAGGATGGTTGGCGGGTGAGAGGGGACGGGCTTGGGAAGGAGTTGTTGCCGCGCCCGGTCTGGACTGCCACAGGGGCGCGCCAGGCGCGAGGACTATGGCGCATCAAAAGCACGCCTGAAGCACGCCTGAAGCACGCCTGACTGGTGGACAATTGTCGTTTGCCCTGGGCATGCTTACAAAAACACAAGACTGCGGAGGGAGACAAGAGGCTTTCCGATGAAACAGTCCATACAGTTGTGGATTGGGAGCGCAATTTTTTGAATGTTGTCGGGCAGGTCTGTCTTCAGCTGGGCTCTTCCGCATTTTCTTCCGGGAAAAGTC
>CAZJPT010000250.1:0-2662 GCA_964547835.1 uncultured Desulfovibrio sp. | reverse complement strand
CATAGTGCTGGCCAATCCGGACTTCACATTTGCCACGCCTACCGAGGTGGCGCAGTCATGTTCGCCCATGGCACGCCTGGACATCCCCCAGTACATCTCCTGGGCTGATGCCGAACGCGATCTGTCCGCCTGGCGCGGCAACGATTTGCAGGACGATGCACTGGGCGCTGTAGCCGCCCTGGAGGCCGATGTCAAAAAGACAGACGACCCCGATCTGCTCAAGGTCTGGCGACGCATGACGACATCGGACCATTTTTACTACATGTGCACCAAGTTCTTCTCCGACGGGGACGTGCACAAGTATTTCTCCCCGTACGAGACACCGTACGACGCGTATATCTTCTTTATGAACGCCCTGGCCGATCTTGAGCAGACAGTGCACCGTCGCCTTGAGGACGCCGGCAAAAACCAGTCACCCCTGGGAGGCGCTGCCAGAACCAAAACTGACGCCGAACGGGCCGCCGACGCATTTGGTCCTGCGGTAACATCACGCAAGGTAGAAGGCCCGACAACCCTTATCGCAAAATAACATGACGGCGGGCAGCATGATGCAGCAATATGACAAGGAACGGGCGCCATCTGTCATAACGTGTTCAATCCCGAACTTCTCCAGTTTTTAGGGAATTTATCGAGTTCCGCCAGGTGCAGCAGAAAGGAACATCAGAAAAATTCAGATCCCTGAAATCCGGAGAAGTTCTGGTTCAGTATTATGACTGCAACTGGTCTGGAAAGCGAAAATTTCCAGACTTTTTTGCATTGCAGCAGCCGACGTGCAAGATGGCAGCCCGAACTTGCTTCACAGATAATTTTTTCTTTATGTTTTCAAAGCGTTAAAAAAACGTTAACTTCAATTTGCCCAAAAAAAACTTCTACCAAACAAGGAAAGTTGACCTTTCCTCCGACAGCTCAAGGAGTCACGCTGATGGATTACTCTAATCTGACCCTCTTTGAAACCTCCTGGGAAGTATGCAACAAAGTCGGCGGTATCTATGCTGTTGTGAGCAGCAAAGCCCTGCAGGCCATCGACAACTTCGGTGAAAACTACTGGCTGCTGGGACCTGATCTCGGTAATAACGACGATTTTGAGGAGGATTTTGGTCCCACTATCGACCCCATACGCAAAACCCTGGAGGGGCACAACCTTCACTGCCGCATCGGTCACTGGACAATCCCCGGCAATCCCAAGGTTATTCTCGTTCAGTTCCACAACCGCTACAATCAGAATCAGCTGCTCTACGAGTACTGGCAGAACTTTGGCGTCGATTCCATGTCCGGCGGATGGGACTACGTTGAGCCCGTCATGTTCGCCACAGCCTGCGGCGAAGTCATCAAAACCATATATCAGCACTTCATCGAGCCTGTGGGCGCGCCCGCAGTAGCGCATTTTCACGAGTGGATGTGCGGCGCCGGCCTGCTCTACCTAAAACGCCACTGTCCCAATATCGGCACAGTATTCACTACACACGCCACCGTGCTTGGCCGTTCCATGTGCGGCAACGGTCAGAGCCTCTATGTCAGCGACCTGGAACAAAGCATCAATCCGCGCCAGGAAGCAGCCAAACTCAACATAACGGCCAAGTGCTCCATGGAAACAGCCTCGGCCAAAAACGCTGACTGCTTCACCACCGTCAGTCAGATCACCGGTGACGAAGCTTCGGTAGTCCTGCAGAAAGCGCCTGACATCATCACGCCCAACGGCCTCGACATGCGCGTCATCCCCGACTACAGCGAAAACCGGCTGAAGCCCGGACTCATGCGGCAGCACATTCTCGAATCCGCCTCCAGGCTCCTGCGCCGCAAGCTGCCGAATGACACGTGCATCATGCTTATCTCCGGACGCTACGAGTTTATCAACAAGGGTATTGATGTCTTTCTGGATGCCCTGGGCGGCCTCAACAAGAACCTGGCCGACAGCCAGACCCACGTCCTTGCCCTGTGCGCTGTCATGGGCGGTCATTCGGGCGTCAACGTCGACGCAGTGAACGGCGATCCGCACAAAACTCCCACGGACGCTCCCTATTGGATCACCTCGCATCACGTGCACAATCCGGGCAGCGATCCCATACTCAACAGCTGCCGCCGCCTTGACCTGGACAACCGTCCTGAAAACCATGTGCAGGTCATTTTCAATCCAGCCCTCCTCAACGGGCACGACGGCTTCTTCAACATAACCTACGAGGACCTGCTCATCGGCTGCGATCTGGGTATATTCCCGTCATGGTACGAGCCGTGGGGATACACGCCCGAGGAAAGTGCCGCCTACAGTGTGCCCACTATCACCACTGATCTTTCCGGCTTCGGTTTGTGGATGCGTGCCAACTGCCAGGGCGACAAGGAAAAGACCGGCGTGATTATTATTCCACGTCGCCAGCGGCAGCATGCCGACGTCGTCAACTCCCTGCAAAAGGAGCTGGAACGCTACGCCACCCTGAGCGATGAACAGCGTGCCAGAGAGCGTGCCAATGCACGCGCCACCGCCTGCAAATGTGACTGGTCCGAGTTCTTCACCAGCTACCTCAAAGCGTATGATCATGCCATCTACAAGGCTCTGGAATCCGGCCTTGAACTCAGGCTTACAAACCCTGACGTGTATTCCACGTCATTCTTCACGGCTGGTGCGTCCCTGTCTCCCATGCTGCATGCCTTCACTTCCTGCGCCCCT
>CAZJPT010000249.1:0-2692 GCA_964547835.1 uncultured Desulfovibrio sp. | reverse complement strand
GATATCTTTGAGCAGCGTGAGTGGCTCGCCAGAGATAGGGCGCGCATGTGGAAAGTCTTCTTTGACAATCCTTCCTATGTGTTCTTCCGTTTCTCCACGCGTGGTGCCGCTGGCGCCATGGGCACGCCTGTAGACGACTGGCTGTCCCTGGCCACGGATCGCAATTTCCTGCCCCTGGGCGGCATCGTGGCCTTCGGTGTCAACGTACCAGATCCCGACAAGGGCTCAGTGCCCCTGCGTGGCGTAGGCTTCGCCCAGGACACGGGCGGTGCTATCAAACGGAACCGTATAGACCTCTATTGTGGCGGCTCTGACCGTGGCAATTACGTAGCGAGCTTCCTGGATGCCAGAGGACCAGCCTGGATACTGCTTAAACGCGACGAAATGCCTGTTGCTGCGGCTGAGCACTAAAAAAAGACACACTGAAACAAGATATGCACGCGGGACGCGGGTTGACGACAAGCCGCCTCCCGCTCTTTCTTTGACTATTCATGGGGAATTGAGGCCAGGGACAGGCCATCCCGCCTGCCGGCAATGGGGAAATCATGCACCAAGCCCCGGAAAGCCTGCCTCCACACAGAGTGCCAGTGCCGTCTTCCATCTGTATCTGCTGCTGTGCCCAGGCCTGCTGTTGGGCGACATGCATGCAGCGACGAAAATATAATTTTGCACCTGCTCAGCTTCAGTCATTTGCTCTTGAAGCTCTCCTGCCCCCGGGGGACAACTCATTTGGCAAATGGCAAGTCTGGAAGTTTTGTGGAACCGGGCCCAGGTCAATGAACTCTGGCAATGTACCGGAGCAGAGTGCACCAGGAGCTTCGTGAGCTGACAGCCACATCTTTGCGGCAGGTGGAGACAGCGCTGCGGACACGACAGAAGATTCGCGCCCCATCCATTGAGCGGAAGCGATGGAAGAAGCAAGAATTCCCCGCCTTCAGGCGTGGTGAGTATCAACGGGAGGATCCTGTGCAGGCTTCAGATCTTTTGCAGGGCCAGAGGCACCACCTCAGCCGGCGTGGCACACAGATAGTCCGCGTGGTCGAGCTCTCCCACTGAAGCGTACCCATAGCGCACGCCACAGCTGACAATACCCAGTCCGGCAGCCGCGTCCACGTCATCGCGTCTGTCCCCGACCATGAGCACGCGTGCGGGATCGGCACCGGTAATGCGCAGATCCAGCTTGAGCACTTCCACCTTGCCGCGCACTGGCCCGGAAAGGTCAGCACCACCCACAAAGGCGAAGTATTTCGTCAAATCAAAATAGTCCAGTACCCGGCGTGCGAAGATCAGCGGTTTGGCTGTGGCCAGCACGCAGGGTATTCCGGCAGCCACAACTGCTTCAAGCATGTCTGGCACGCCTGGATAGACACTGTTCTCGTAGATCCCCTTGCCGCTGAAATACTCGCGATAGAGCCGTACACCCTCGCGCCCGCTCTCTTCCGAGCCGGTAAGTTCTGTAAAGGTATCGAGGAGCGGCGGCCCAATGAGGGCGTAAAGCTCCTGGCGTGGCAGACTGTACCCCATGTGTTTCAAGGCGTACTCGCAGGAGTTGAGAATACCAGGGGCCGAGTCCGTCAGGGTGCCGTCGAGATCGAAAAAAATATGGCTGAAGCGCGCACGCATTGGTCTGCTCCGGGACGCTGGCCCGCGCTGCGGGCTGGAAACACGGCAGAAAAAAAGAGCCGCCGGACTCAGCCGCGCAGGATACGCACGGCCGCGGCCAGCGGCAGAACAGTCAGGCGCTTTTAAGCAGCCCCAGAGGGCCGGCCTCGGCAGCCATGGCAGCTATGGCCAGTGCCAGGAATTCCTCGAGACTCAGGCCCATGTCTGTACATGAACGCAGGACATTTCTGTCCACACCGGCGGCAAAGGCCTTGTCCTTCATTTTCTTCTTCAGACTTTTGACATCCATGCCCTCTATGCCAGTCGGGCGCACCAGCGCCGCGGCCGTCACGAGACCGGTGACGGTTTCGCCACAGCGCAACGCCACGTCGAAACGCGTCTGTACGGTAGCGCCGTTATGCTCGGCATTATGCGCCTTGATGGCCTGCAGTGCCTCATCTGGCAAAATCCCGGCTAACGCTTCGGCAGTCTCCAGACCATGCTTCTCAGGATGATCCGTGGTTCGCGGATAATCCAGGTCATGAAGCAGACCGGTCCGTGACCACACTTCGGTGTCCTCGCCAAAATGTTCGGCCAGACCACGCATGACGGCTTCACTGGCCAGAGAATGCTGCAAAAGATATTCCCTGACACCCCATTCCTTGAGCAGCGTCAAGGCATCCTCCCGTGAGATCATGACGCCCCCCCTAAAAAGCCTCTCGCAGTTCTTCAAGTGCACTGCACAGCTCCTCAATAGTCACGGCAGCGTTTTCCATCTGCTCGGCCATATCTCCGTTATTCTCGGGTTCTTCATCAAAATTGTCTGAATCACTCTCCATGAGCGATTCAGCCAGTTCGAGGAACAGTGCACGCGCCTGATCAAGGTAATCCATCGCGTCGTTGAGCTGTTCCTGCTGTTCATTCGTCATAGCTCGTCCTCTAGGTCTGCACTGGCACGCGAGCGTGCCGTTACATAATTGTTACGCATACGCGTCTCTGATGCAATCTTGATGAAAACGGAAAAAAGGTCAACTGTTCACCTGTTTCCAAGTTTCACGCAGCGAGGCAATCCTGCAACATGAGTTCCTCA
>CAZJPT010000248.1:0-2712 GCA_964547835.1 uncultured Desulfovibrio sp. | reverse complement strand
TGAGGAACTCATGTTGCAGGATTGCCTCGCTGCGTGAAACTTGGAAACAGGTGGTCTTTATTTCAAATCTTCCTCAAAATGGCCGTCTCATGCGTGCGCCGTGTCATGTCTCCAGATCATGGCGGATGGGCTTGTTGACAGAGAAAAGCCGTGTCAAATGTCTTGCAGCAAGCAGCCCCGATGCAAAGGCCCAGTGCAAATTGTAGCCGCCGAGCTGCCCAGTCACATCCAGCGTCTCGCCAATAACTGAGACATGGCGATTTTTACGGCTCACAAAGGTTACGGGCTCTATTTCACGGCAGTCTACGCCGCCGCGACACACCTCGGCCTGGCGAAGGCCAGCCATGCTGGCAGGCAGCAGCTCGTAGGCGTGTATTAAACCTTTGACCTTGTCCTGTTCTTCAGCAGTAAGGTCCTGGCAGCGTTTTTCCGCCAGTTCGGCAGGTACAATCCGCATGACCATGCGTCTGGGCAGGCGTGCAGACAGGGCAGTGAGGACCGTCTTTTTTTCCTCACCAGAAAAAGGATTTTCACAGGCAGGCAGAAAGTCGATGGTTACCGGTTCGCCTTGCTCCCAGTAAAGAGAGGCTATGAGGATAGCGGGACCACTCATCCCTGCATGTGTAAAAAGCAGATCGTCTGCAATTTTGCGTCCGCATGTTTTGATGACCACAGGCAGGCATACGCCCTGCAGGCCCAGCAGGGGATGGTCCTTGTTTAGAAAAAACGGCGTGAGGGCCGCTTCCGGCAGAATGACGTTGTGCCCTATGTGCTGGGCTATGGCATACCCGATGCCTGAGGCTCCGCTGACTGGCAGGGCAGGACTGCCCAGGGCGAGGACGCAGTGTCTGGCCGTCAGCTTCAGACCAGTGCGTGTGCGCAGTATGACCACGTCCTTGTCAAATTCCAGACAATCAGCGTCCA
The DNA here is from genome assembly GCA_964547835.1 of uncultured Desulfovibrio sp. Lineage (GTDB taxonomy): Bacteria > Desulfobacterota > Desulfovibrionia > Desulfovibrionales > Desulfovibrionaceae > Desulfovibrio. The sequence continues at coordinate 1,788 of CAZJPT010000248.1, read as the reverse complement.
GCGCCTCTCCAGCAAAAAAATCGAAGACTCCTGGTCCCTTGCGGCAGTGTCTGAGCAAGGCACTGACCAGAGCATCAGCTTTGTCACGCAAAAAGAGTTTTCCGTTTTCTCTTTCTTCGTAACGCAGCCTGAGAACATCCATGACCCGGCAGATGTCCCTCACACCAACTCTCGCCAGCACTGGATCGACAAAGCCCTCCGTGTCGGAGATGTAGTGTCCGGGGCCGAGTCGTGTGTTGCTGAAATTGGCGTGTCCGCCACCGGCCATGGACAGCTTGCGGCCTGGAGTGCGCGATCTGTCAAGCAGGGCTGCAGAAAGTCCTCCACTGACAAGTTGTGCTGTACAAAGAAGTCCGGAGGCACCGGCACCGAGGACGATAACGTCAAAGTGCGATCGCCTGGGACGGGACGAGTCAAGCATGTCCCTGTTCCCGCTGAAGCGATCATAACCTGGAAAACGGGATGTGCCGTCATTGTCTGAGTGGCTATAATGTCCATCGGCAGCACGATCAGCAGCCTGGTAGCGGTCCTGCTGACCGCGTTTGTTCCATCGGCCCTCGTATCTCCTCTCGTTTTCACTGGCAGTACTTTTCCCATCAACGCCTTGTCCGAAGTCACGCCAATACCTGCCTTTGCCATCGCGCTCACGTTCGTGGCAACGCGCATCTCTGTCACGAAAGCGAACGTCAAATTTGCTGCGCTCCATGTTGCGTTCATGTTCGCGATGACGCGCATCACCATGACGGAAACGCGCGTCAAAGCTGCTGCGCTCTGTGTCGCGTCGATATTCACGCCTGACGTCGCGATCCCTGGCAAGGACATTGTCCTCTGTCATGTCCTGTCCACGCCGCAGGGTATGGTCGTGATCATTATAACGGGTATGCGCGTAACCGTGACGATGTTCATCTCTGTGACGGAAACGCGCGTCAAAGCTCCTGCGTTCTGTGTCGCGATGATAGCTGCGTCTGCCATCATGCTCTCTGGCAAAGGCATTGTCTGTCAGGGGGTCACGTTCACGCTCGTGGCGACGCCCGTCTCTGTGACGAAAGCGCGCGTCAAAGCTGCTGCGCTCTGTGTCGCGTCGATATTCGCGCCTGGCGTCGCGATCCCCGGCAAAGGCATTATCCTCTGTCATGTCCTGTTCACGCCGCGGGGTATGGCTGCGATCATTATAGACAGTATAAACAGTATGCTCACGACTGTGGCGGTATCCGTCCCTGCGTGTGCGTCCATAACCGTCACCGTTTCTGACGTCGCGACGAAATCCTTGTCTTTCGCCGCGATATGTTTTCACTTCAGACCCTGTTCTTAATCCGCTCTTGATGCGCAGCCCGAGTTTTTTTTTGTCACAATTTTCTCCACGTTCCTCCCTGTGGCGCTCCTCGCCGGATGAGGGCTGGCCTGAGGCAGAGCTTTTCTGTTCGGGTGCGCCTGTGTCATCGCCGGCAGGAATACGGGGGCTTCTTGCCGGAGAAGGAAAGGCGCCGTCACCCTGGAAATCCTTCACACCAACAGAGGGAAGAGAAGGGCGGGTATCGACGTTGCCACCGGATGTGTCGTGTTCCTGGTGCTTCTGGCTTTCGTCAAAGGAATCTGGAGGCGTAGAACTGAACATGATGGCTCCCTGGCGATACGGGCCTTGAGATAGAGAGAAAAAGCAGGGAAGGCACCTTGAATACGAAACCCCGGAAACCTTCCGGCTTCCGGGGCTGTATACAATACCTGACGGTTTGTCTCCTGGTAGCAAGGGGGAGATATGAACTCTCGACACTGCGGGTATGAACAGCA
>CAZJPT010000247.1:0-2721 GCA_964547835.1 uncultured Desulfovibrio sp. | reverse complement strand
ACATCCTAATCAGCCGGCACAGACCGCACTTGTCTTCAGCTCCCGCAGGTGACACCCACCACCCCATGAACTGATACCGGAAATCAAGCACCGCTGCCGGAGCGGAGTAGGGCGGTTCACACAAGTTTTTGAACAAGTCTGCACAGCGTGGTGAACAAGACGTTTTCAAGTTGATAACGGATGGTGACAACTTGCTCACAAATTCTCCCATGAAATATATCCAGAGAGAAGAGCTATTCATGGCATGTCGCGACTGTTATGTGTTTGTATATGGTTACGTAGCTTCATACTCTCCTGGCAGAGCACAAAATCAAGCATGGCCGAGCTAGACATAGAGCTGCAAGACTGGATCACACTGAGTGCGCACTGTCAGACAGTGTTTGAACACCTACAGTACTGTTTTGAACAAGCATGTCCTTGTTGTTCAAATACTTGCTGCTTGACTGTGTTTTTGAACAAGTTCTGTCTCCGTCTATCGTCGTGCCTACCAGTTAAACATTACGGCAGTCCACGTATCCATGAACAAAAAATAGAATACCTGATAGAGTTAGCTGCCTTGCTCGAAAACCGCAAAGTGATCTGTCCATAGACAAGATTTTGAACAAGGCATGGACAAGCTGAGGTTGATCTGTTAGCTGAAGAAAAGACGATAATGTCCTTGCATTTCGACTGCAGCCGCAATTGCGATAATGATTGGGAGGAATGATGGATGACGTGTTGCATGATGGCACAGCGCCCTTTGAGGATAGCATAGTGCCTGATGCCTCTCTCAACGATATCGACATGGATTGCGTCACACGCCACGCCGAGCGTTACGGGTATGGAAGAGGGGGCGAGGAGTATCTTGTCGAATCCGGTTTCATGACTGGCGCAGACGGCAAATGGTCTGTCACAGTGGGCTGCATGCTGCTTTTCGGCAGGCATCCTCAGCGTTTTCTTCCCAGGGCCCGTGTGCGCTTTCTGCGCATCACGGATCCGGACGGGAGTGCAACGCAGGATGAGATTTTCGGTGGGCGTTTAACGGATATGCTCGAACGCTGCCTGGCCGCTGTCCAAAAGGAACTGGCAACGCCCTTTGTCCTCGAAAATGGTACGCATGCGCGCCTGGAGCTCCCCGCCTTCTGCTGGCGGGAGATGATTGTCAACGCGCTTGGTCACCGGGACTGGTCTGTGCGTGGTGCCGACGTCATGGTACTTCTGCGCGGGTCAAGTCTTTTTGTACGCAGTCCCGGAGCGCTTCCCGGCTGCGTGTCCCCAGGTAATCGCAACCGCGTCCACCTTGCCCGCAATCCCAGGATCTTCGATGCTTTGCGCGTCAACGGCTATGCCCGTGAACTCGGCGAAGGTATGGCCCGCACTGCTGCCCTGATGGATAGAGCAGGGCTTCCTGCTCCATTGTACCGCGCCACCAGTGTCAGCCTCCAGGTCGAGCTCTGTGCACGTCCCGTGCCCATTACCGGTACTGAAGTCAAGCAGGAGGAAGACAGACTGGAGCCGGGCATACTTGATCCCAGTCAGCAGACACCGACCAGGAAAACACCCGGCACAGAGGCTCTGGCCGATTGGGATGGCAGCCCTGTGCAACAGGGGCGTACGCAGGTGAAGCCGCTGCCGCTGTTTCCGATTACTGCTGACGTGCCGTCTGAAAAGAATGAAGCCTCAGAAGAGGGCGGTACAGAAGACATCCTGGGCCAGGTCGTGGATTTTTGCCGCGTGCCGCGTACACGGAAGGAGATTCAGGAGACCTTTCACATCGTCGACAGAAATGTGTTTCTGCGCTCCTACCTGCGTCCTCTTGTGGCGCAGGGACGTCTCACGATGACGCTTCCGGACAGGCCGAACAGCCCTGCTCAGAGGTACTTGGCCGTTCAGAAGTATGAAGAGCGCTGATATTGTGTCGAGAGACGATTGCGAAGCTGTCCTCTGAAGAGGTGCCTTCTCTTTACCAAATGGTCATTGCTCAACAGCCCGGCAGACCCCACGGCCAGCCGTCATGGTGACCGTGGGTTTTCATTCGCCTGAGCTCTATCCGAGGCAATCAGCGATACCTGTCGAGCGTGCAGGCGGCGGCAGACACTTCGGGATTGGCAGCGGATTGCTGTCACGTTGCCCGTTGTCGTTTTCGAGGCTCTCCAGCGGGAACGTTTTCCTGTTCGGAGAAGCCTGTTTCTCATTGCAGGCAGTGGGCAGAGCGGATGGCGTACTGGATTGCTGTCTTGAGCACGAGCTGGCCGAGCTGGCCTCCTCGGGAGGCTTTGGCGGCGGCTCCTTGCTTGAGGCCGTCGCTTGCAGTTTCGATTGTTCGATGGTTGAGGAAGCAGGATCCATGATGCCCCTGCCTGTCGTCACTGCGCACGTCTCTTCGACGGATGTGTCGGCAGTGGCAGGGGCATGCGGCACCGTGTTGTCGGTCTGTTCTGCTCCTTCGTCCACAGGCGACGCGGGTTCAGGCATTGGCCCGCTCGACTGCCCGCCGGGGAAGCCATCAGGATACTTCATAAATTTGGGCAGCTTGCCGTCCGGGAGTGGTATTTCCTGTTTAACGGCGCCAGGGGACATATAACCGATGCGTCCATGCGCAAGTTTCTGCGTGAAGCAGGCATCCCCAGGGAAGAACAAAGCCTGCCCGGCTCCGCAGCTCTTTCCAGACAATTTGCCTGCTGGAACACCTGTTTCCAAGTTTCATGCAGCGAGGCAATCCTGCAACATGAGTTCCTCACA
>CAZJPT010000246.1:0-2725 GCA_964547835.1 uncultured Desulfovibrio sp. | reverse complement strand
CGTTACACTCAGTCCGTCATGGTTATAGGGCAGGAAAAGGGGCATGGTGCTGAGTTCCGCAACGGCGGTTCCGCCAAGCCCTGGGGCAATGCCAAGGCCAGGCAGTTCATGCGCGTGGCCGAGACCGAGGGCATCCCCGTGCACACCTACGTATTCACTCCCGGCTCCTATCCCATAGAGGACTATCCCGGCGCGGCCCAGCAGATTGCTCGTAATATCTATACCATGGCCGGCATGCGCGTGCCCATTGTTACCGTCATCTCCGAGGGCGGCAGCGGTGGCGCCGAGGCCATCGGTTTAAGCGATCGCAGGCTCATGCTCTCCAATGGCTACTACTCGGTCATTTCTCCCGAGGGTGCCGCGGCCATTGAGGGACGTTGCAAGGGGGGTGCCCGCCCGCCGCAGGAGCTGGTGGAAAAGTGCGCCTTTGACATGAAGATCACAGCCGAAGACAATCTGCGTTTCGGCTATATTGACAAAATCATCAAGGAACCGCCCCTGGGAGCGCGCCCCTATCATTTCGACTTCTTCAGGCAGCTGCGCCAGGAGGTGGTGCGCGCTACGGACGAGGCTGTCATTGCCGCCAAGCTGACGCCATTCAAGAAGATGCGCACGGCACGGCGCAGCAAGCCCGGTGTCAATCTCGATGAGATGTACATGAGCTGGGGGCTGTCTGCCGGCGCAAAAAAGCGCCTGGTCAAAATGCGCGGGGACAAGTTCCTGGCCATGTCCAAGCATGCCGCCGTGGACAATCGTCCCATGCTGGCAAAGGTCATGCACGTGGTTGACGAGCTTGTCACCACACCCTGGATGGAGTTCAAGTACGAATTCTACCGTAAGCATCAGCGCAAGATCCATGCCTTCCTCGAAACTCTGGACAACGAGTGGGATGTTTTCAAGGGCTGGCTGCGCAAGCCTTTCGGCAAGGCCAGTGAAAAGGACAGGCGTGAGGACAAGAGCACCGAACTCATGACGCTGTCCACCTGGACCGGAGATAGCAAGCACAAAAAGTGGGAGTACCTGTCTCCCCGCTACAAATTCGATCGTGCCGTCACCTGCCCCAACGCCAGCATGTACGGCTGTCCTGATTTGTGGGGGCCTGACCTGTACGCCGAGTTTGCGGGCGTCTGTAGCAACTGTGGATACCATTTCCCCATGGAGCCCGAGTGGTACGTAGGCAACGTATTCGACAAGGGCTCGGTCATAGAATTCAACAGTGAGATTGAATCCGGCAATCCTCTGGACTATCCCGGTTTCAGCAAGTACGTAAAGGATGCCCAGGAAAAAACAGGTGCCAAGAGTGGCTGTATGACATTTGAGGCACGCATTGCCGGCACCAAGCTGGTGGTGGCCATGCTAATGGGCACTTTCCGCGGTGGCTCCTTTGGTGCCGCCGAGGGGTACAAGTTCGTTGAGGCCTGCCAGCGCGCTCAGAAAAACCGCTATCCCTTCCTGGCCTATGTGCATGGTACGGCAGGCATCCGTATTCAGGAAGGCACGCACGGCGTTATCCAGATGCCCCGCTGCACTGTCGCTGTGCGGCGCTACATCGAAAACGGCGGACTGTACATGGTCTGTTACGACACCAACTCCTTTGCCGGGCCAGTAGCCAGCTTCCTTGGCTGCTCGCCTTATCAGGTCGCCATCCGCTCATCCAACATCGGCTTCGCCGGTCCCGGCGTCATCAAGTCGACTACGGGCATGGATGTGCCGCCCAAATACCACCGCTGCTACAGGGCACTGACTCGCGGCCACATCCAGGCCATATGGGACAGGCGCGAAATGCGCGCCAATCTCATTCAGGCGCTCGAGACCATTGGCGGACGCAATCTGTACTACCGCTGATCTGGCAGTCTTCACAAAGGGACAGCAATGCTTAATGTATCCAATATACTTGAACAGGTGAAACAAAATCCCTTCCGGGAGATCATGGTCACAGCGCCGCACTGCGGCGTAGTGAACTTTGCCAGCCTGAAGTCAGGCGATGCCGTGCACGGCCCGGAAGGGCAGTGGAAGGAAAAGCCGGGCACAAAGCTGGCCACCCTGACCCGCGAGCGCAATCCCAAGGATATTTTCGCCCATGAAAAGGGAGTGATCGACACGATCCACACTGAGTACGAGGGCAGCTTTGTGGAAAGCGGCTGTCCCCTGGTGAGAATACGGCATCATCTGACCAGGGAAGAAGTGGAAAGCATCATCCTGCAGCAGGCCCTTTACCTATTCAAGGCTCCGGAAAGGGCCAAGTATTACTTCACTCCCGAGGTGGCGGCCAAGCTGCGCGCCGCAGACTTCGGCAGCGTGGTTATCCACGATGGACAGGAACTTTTTATCATGAGCCGGATGAAGCGCGAAGTGCCCCTCTTCTATACGGGGCCTGAGGGCGTCATCTACGCCACCTACTTTAAAACCAACGACAACGTGGATGAGGGTGAACCGCTCATTGGCGTCTGCCCGCAGGAAGAACTTTCCGGCATCAAGGAAGTTATCATGCGTGTCCAGACGGAGTGGCAGGAGAAATCCTGACACCGTCAAACCACTGTCAGTTGTCTGCCCTGATGACGAGAAGATTTCGCGGGAAGGTCAGGACCACATTATCTTCATGGCAACGTGCGTTCTGAATAAGGAATTATCCGTAAGGAACCCGGGTATTGTTCCAAATAGAGGTCGAATGATTCGCTTTCCGCAAGGTCCGCGTCTGGTGAATTGCTTATGGACAGTTCATAAG
>CAZJPT010000245.1:0-2762 GCA_964547835.1 uncultured Desulfovibrio sp. | reverse complement strand
ACACGCTTCTCGCTCCTAAATGTGTTCGACAGCTTCGTGGGGTTCGTGAGGGAGCCTGTTTGGGACGACACAATGTTCAGCAGATCTTCAAGAACCAGCCTGTCATTTATGATTCTGTTGCGCTCAAGCACGTCGGTTAAGTAGGTTCTTGCAAACAGGTCCTTCAGATACTTGCTCTTATCCTCGTGCGTTTGTAGTGACAGAATAAACGGCAGTCCTCCATATGTGTAATATTCATGCCACGCACGGCTTCTGTCGCCGTCAAAGGCGGAACAGAATTCAACGTAGGTTAGCGGATTTACTCTGATTTCGTCCCCCCTGCCCCGAAATTCCGTGAGTATGTCGGACGACAGCATATGCGAGTTGCTGCCAGTCACATATATATCGGCATTGGGTATTTTCATCAGCCCCAGGAGAACGTCAACAAAACCAATTTTTGCCGACCGATCATCTATGTAGGGGTTGCGAACGCTCGCTACCATCTGAATCTCGTCGATAAGGATATAATAAGTTTTTGACGTGTCCCTCAAATGACTTCTGATGCAGGCGTCCAGTTCTATCGGATTCCGATAGCGAACGTTTGCGATTTCGTCCAAGGCCAGCTCAATAATGTGGTCGTCTGCAACGCCTGTGGAGTTGAGATACCCATGGAATAAATTAAACAGCAGGAAGGATTTCCCACATCTCCTTATTCCCGTGATAATTTTGATCAACCCGTTTTCTCTCTTTGCTGCCAGCTTTTGCAGATACCTGTCTCTCTTAATTATCATCGCAGCCCCTCCGACAAACAATTATTGCGGTTATCCGCATTTTTTGTTCGAGTTCAGTATAGCGCGTCAGAGGCGCGTTGTGTCAAGTGCAGAAATATATCAATCCTTCAGGAAACTTGGGCTGGTGCTGCGGCTTTCGTCAGGCTTCGTTCATCCCCTCATTTTGAAGTGTCACCGAGCCTGCCGGATATGGTTTTTGGCACTCTCCTTCTCTGCTACGCCAAAGTCGAAAACTGTTGCCTGACAGCTGCCCTTGATGGCTGTGCACTGAAGCAGCCTGTCCAGCACAGCACATGTCAAACACAGGCACAGCATGCGCAAGCTGCCAGAGCCGGCAACACACAGCAGGCACGCCACACCATCAGAGACACGCCGCCTTTCATAAACACTCAGGGCGGCTCTCCGTCTTGTGCCGGAAAACCGCCCTGCTCTCTCTGATGCTGTGCTCTGCCAGCACCTAGCCCCGCATCTCTTCTGTATCTATTTTGCCCCCTTCCAGACAGTCATGCTCACTGCACGCTTCCACAGGTTCCATGTGCACAAAAACCGCGCTCAGCTCAGGCATGTCCTCACGCAGCCTGCGCTCCAGTCTGTCGCTCAGATCATGCACCTGACGCACTGACAGAATGCCGCTGCACTTGCAGTGGAAGGACAGCGTCAATCCCCTGCCTGACTCCATACTGCAGACCAGACTGTGCGGATCGGAGAGCAGAGGTTCGTCAGCTGCGATGGCTTGCAGGCGTTTTGCTGCAAAAGCAGCCAGAGTGTCGTTGCCTTGGTCCAGGACACGGGCAGTAGTCGTACTGTCTCTTGGCTCAATATGGGTAAAGACCTCCATGGCCGGACTGGCTCTGACGCAGGCCTGTTCATAGGCCTTGCACAGTGCATAGGCCTGCCCAAAAGTCATACTGCCATCAAATTCCACGTGCGCCGAAGCCGTCAGCGAACAAACCTGCCCGTCAGAGCCTGTGCTGCTCTGTCGCACCACGCGGATGGAATGCACATCCAGATCGGCCTTGCGGGCCTCCTGATCCAGCAGCTCCAGGGGGCTTTGTACTTCTCTTGCCGGCATCCAGGGATCTACGTGTACAAGCACATCACTTCCGGGCAGCACGCGCATGACCTCGCGGCGTACAAGGGAGCCGATGCGGTGCCCCTGGGACACGCTCAGGGCAGGATCCACTCCCACATTGAGATCAATAAAATAGTCCGGCCCGGACGAGCGCATGCGCAGACGTTTGAGCGCAATCACACCAGGCACGGAGAGCACGGCCTTTTCCATTTCCCCGGTCACCTTTTCCGGCGCCGCATCCATGAGAAAATCAAGGGCGCTACGGCACATGGTGAGACTCACCTTGAAGATGATGAGGGCCACACACAGGGCAACAACGGTATCCGCCTGATGCACAACAGTGCGCCAGGGCTCGGGCAGCTTGAAATACTCGGCAAGCCACACGGCCAGCACGCCCAGAAAGACCACTGCACTGGATAAAATATCCGTGGAGAAATGCAGGGCGTCAGCCTCCAGTGCCTGGGAGTTGGTTTCCTTCGCCACTTTGCGCAGTGCACGCACGCGGTTGATGTCAATGACCACGGAGAGCAGCATGCAGCCTACACCCCAGAGCGAGGGAATGACAGGACTCGAGCCTTCGGTAAGACGTGTATACCCCTCAAAGCCAACGTAGGCGCAGACCACAAAGAGCAGTACGGTCTCAGCCAAGGCTGAGAGGTTTTCCACCTTGCCGTAGCCGTAGGGATGGCGTCTGTCTGCCGGCCTGGCAGATATGCGGATGGCGTACCATGTCATGAGTGCGGCCAGAAGATCCAAACCGCTGTGCAGCGCCTCCGAAAGAATAGCCAGAGAGTTGGTGTACAGGCCTATGGCCAGTTTCAATGAAGTGAGAAACACCGCTGCGCCCACGCTCAACAAAGCGACTCGGGCCTTGAGTTTGTCTGTTGCTTCCGCAGACATGGGAATCCTCCGGGGTGAGG
>CAZJPT010000244.1:0-2775 GCA_964547835.1 uncultured Desulfovibrio sp. | reverse complement strand
CCCTTGCCTTCAGCCATGCACCTGGTGCTACCCCCTGCGCCAGGGACTTTCACCCATTAGAACGTGCGCCATGCCGGGCGCACCAAAAAGAGAGATCGCCAGAATGAATCCGACGATCTCTCATGAAATGCTGTTATGTTCGCAGATTACTTTTGCGTAGAGATTTCTACGGTGCAGAAGAAGACGTCTCCACGGCGGTTAATCTGCAGGACCACAGCCCCGCGTTTCACACCTTCTTCCTTCACGATCCTTGCAAGTTCGGCTACCGTCTTTACAGGCTTCATATTGGCCTTGGTGATGACGTCACCAACGCGCAGCTGAGACTCGGCGGCAGGCTTGTCGTTGTCGATGCTCAGGATGACAAGACCATCTTCAATTTCGAGCTGACGCTTTTCCTCGCTGTTCAACGGACGGACGGAGAGTCCAAGTGTCCCTTCGGCCTTTTCACGGTTGGGACTTCCCACAGAACCATCACGCTCTCCCATGCCAGTACTGCGATCGCCGAGTTTGACGGTAAAGGTCATGGTCCTGCCGTCGCGGTAGACTTCGACCTTAGTCGCAGTACCAGGCTTTTTGGAAGCCACCTCACGCATCAAGGCATCGCGATTCTCGACAGCCTTGCCGTCCAGGGAGCGGATGATATCGCCATCCTGAAGGCCTGCCTTTTCGGCGGGCTGGCCGGGCTGCACACTGGCCACCAGGGCACCCTTGCTGTCGGGCAAGCCCAGGGCTTTGGCGGTCTGCTCATCCACGTTCTGGATGACAATACCAAGCCAGCCGCGGGTCACCTTCTTGCCGTCCCGGATCTGACTGATGATGTCCCTGGCCATGTTGCTGGGAATGGCAAAGCCAATGCCCTGGCCGGAGGCAATGATGGCGGTATTGATACCAATCACCTCGCCATCCATGTTGAGCAGGGGACCGCCGGAGTTACCGGGATTGATGGAGGCATCCGTCTGCAGGAAGTTGTCAAAGGCGCCCGCGTTGATGCGGCGGCCCTTGGCGGAAAGGATGCCGGCAGTTACCGAGTGATCCAGGCCAAAGGGATTGCCTATGGCCAGGAGCCACTCCCCCACCTTCAGCTTGTCAGAATCACCAAACTTCAGGAAGGGAAGCTTTTCCTTGACCTGGATCTTCAGAAGAGCAAGATCGGTCTCCGCGTCGGATCCTACCAACGCAGCCTTCACGGATACGCCTCCACCTGCTTTCTCGTCCAGAGTGACGTGGATAACATCTGCACCATCCACCACATGGTAGTTGGTCACAATATATCCATCTTCAGAGATGAGAAAGCCGGAGCCCAGGGACTTCTGCTTGCGCGCGGGGCGTTTGCCCTTGCCCTGCTGACCGCGGTTGAAAGGCTCGAAGAAGCGCTCAAAACCGGGAGGCATGTTGCGGAACATTTCACCGAAAAAATCATCGGTACTGTTTGTTTTCGCTGCTTTTTCAGTGTTGATGTTGACCACGGCCGGCCCGCTCTTCTGAGCGAGATCAGTAAAATCCGGAAGGGCTGCCCCAGCGCCGGCAGGATTGGTCATCAGGACAATGGCCAGAATAATGGCGCCGAGGGCGGAAAAAATTCTACGCATACAGAACACTCCTTATTGTTTGTTCTGTATAGCTTTCTGCAAAGCCTGTGCCATAAGGGTCATATCGCTGCCATTGGCAGAGGACTCTGTCTTCTGATGCTGACGCCAGGACTGATCCTCGGACTTCTTGCCGCGTTTGCCTTCGCCCTCTTTCTTCTCTCTGCCGGCATCGGCAGGCACACCACCTTCAGGTACCAGGGTGATGCGGCGGGCGACAGTGTCAACACGCTGAACTTCCAGGGTCACGGGAGCGTCCTTTTCCAGTTTCTGGAACTGGGCGGCCGTCTTGGTCGCACGCATGATAGCTTCAGGGAGCAGGCCGGTGATGCCGGGAGCCAGGCTGACGAAGACGCCGTACTTGGACTGACTCTCAACAGTGCCCTGCACAGTGCTGCCAACTGGGAAGCGGGTATCCACGTCGGCCCAGGGATCGCCCTGAGCGTCACGCAGAGACAGGGACACGCGGCGGTTTTCGGCGTTGATTTCCTTGATTTTGACCTGGACGAGGTCACCTGGATGCAGGACTTCGTCGGGACGATTGACACGCTTGACCCAGCTCATTTCGGAGAGGTGCACCAGGCCTTCGATGCCGGGGTACACTTCCACGAAGGCGCCGAAGGGAGCGAGACGCATGACCTTGCCCTCGACGATGGAGCCGGGAGCAGGCAGGTTGTGTTCGACGTCATCCCAGGGATTGCCCTGTGCGCCCTTGATGGACAGGGAGATGCGGGTGTGCTCATTGCCGTCACGCCCCTTCTCCTTGCTGATCTTAAGGATCTTGGCCTGCACGATATCGCCGGGCTTGACCACTTCGTCAGCCTTCATGATGCGCGACCAGGAGAGCTCGGAAAGATGGACCATGCCTTCGACGCCAGGCACCAGCTCCACAAAGGCGCCAAAGGGAGCCAGGCGGGTCACCTTGCCCTCGACAATGTCGCCCTCACGCGCGTCTTCGAGGAGCTTGGCCAGACTGGCTTCGCGCAGACGATCAGCCAGGGCGCGGTGGGACACTACGATATTGCGGCCGCGGCTCTCCACGCGGGTGATGATAAACTGCACTGTGGTGCCAATCAGGCTTTCAGCATTGCCAGGGGCCATCTGGCTGCCGGGGCAAAATGCTGTTTTGCCGAGAATCTCGACACGATAGCCACCCTTGCAGGTCTCCAGGATGCGGCCCTCCACTCGC
>CAZJPT010000243.1:0-2800 GCA_964547835.1 uncultured Desulfovibrio sp. | reverse complement strand
CTGTTTTGTCGCTAACATGTTGAATTTAGTCCAACCCTAAAATGCGTCGGCTCTGTTGCGTGAAGTGTGATTTGCCGGGGCTGGGCTGTGAGGTGGTACCTGCTGGCGCGCCAGCGCTGGCCAGTACCTCCAGACATTGCGGCGCAGCAAGCTCCTGCAGCTTCCAGGCGATACTGTTCGGAATCTGTTCCGAACAATTGATGCCGATACAGCAGTTCTCTGGATGACCATCTCCAAATGACCGATGTTTCAGCACAATCTTTTCACGTATCCTGGCGCAGAGAATATGCATGAGCGCCGTTCCCGTCTTCCGGCAGCTTGCCCCCTCATCCGTGCCCAGGGTCAGGACAGCAGCCGTGAGGCGACGCCCTGAGCATTCTGGCCATGCATTGACGTGTGAACGGTGCAGAACAGTGCACAACGGGGATAAACGCTGCAAGCAATGTATTGCGCGCAGGCTTGCGTACCACGGGGCAAAAGAATAAAAACAGGTACAGGGCAGAATATGCCCTCTGCGATCGTGGACATTGTGTAAGCCCTCTGGAGACGTACGTCAGGGAATCTGCAAGGAGCGACGCGAGGCTTCCCCCGCCTTCAGGCGTGGTGAGTGTCAAGAACAGAGCCATTTTGAAAATGCCGGCACGCTGCTCAAAAAGACCCTCGCCCTCTATGAAAGAACGACGATTGCCCCCAGTCTGGGCGTCTTCAGCCCCATGAACAATGGGTCGCAGCAGAGACAGCCAGGCAGAGCCGCGAACGCCCTCAACTATCTTGAGCAGACAGCCAGCATTCGCGAAGGGCTGCTCGGCATCCATCCTGCTTCGGCCTCCACCATTCTCAACTATTGTACCTGTCTGCGCTGCCTTGTACGCCAGCGGCGCCTGTGTCACGTTGCCTGGATCTGTGACTGCCTGGGAATGGGCGATACTGAGCTCGGCAAGGCTGTCCGCCCAAATTCCGCAATCTGCCTAAAAGCCCTGGACATCCAGTATATGGCGGTTTGCGATTGTATGTAAACCAAATCGCAGAACGAACCATGTCACGCACACCCGGACTGTTTCTACTCTGGTCAGCGGCGCCCCCTGAAACAGACATCGTCCCTCCTCCTTCCCTGGGTGCGGAAGACGACGCCTTTCTCGCCCGCTGCCTGCATCCTGTGGTCAGACGTACACGTCTGCAGGGACGATGGCTGCTGCTTGAGGGACTGCGCCGTCTGGAGCTGTCTGCTGAGGGCCTCAGGCTTACGCGCTCGCCTCTGGGCCGGCCTCTGCTCAACATGCCCGGCCTGTCCATTTCTTTTTCTTACACGGACAGGGCCCTCTGCCTGATCTGCGATGCAGGTCAGCCTGCCCCACCAGTAGCCGTGGGAGCTGACTGGGAAAAACTGCGTCTGACAAATCTGCCGCCCCTGCCGGTCAGAAATCAGGACCCCACGCACTCTTCATCACACATGGCCCGTGAAGCCCTGCGTCAGTGGTGTGTGCGCGAGGCAGTGCTCAAAGCCGCTGGTCTGGGCTGGCGCGTCAGATACGACACAATTGACGCTGGAGCATGGAGAGAGCGCATGGGCATTTCGCTTGCAGATGGGCGCGCTTTCAGCTGGCACTGCCTGCAGACAGGCAGATCACTGGCCTGCGTCAGTGTGGCCAGTGACTACGCATCCCTGCTGACGAGCCTGCGCTGTGCGAAAATCTGACCTGCGCCGTCTTCCATGCCGGGAATGCAGGCCTTCTTCCCGCGTGACACCAGGGAAGCCTCCTATTTCTGCACTGCAACAAGGATTACGGGCAACAGTGTGTCATCTTAAGCCTTCACTCAGCACTGCCCTGGTCAGCGTGCCTGCCGGATGCGGGTGATGACGGCATCCGCTATCTCAAGAGTGCCCGCAGTACCCCCAAGATCGTAACCAAAAAAGCGATCTTCGCCAGTGACTGCACAGATGGCGTCAGTGACGATTCCTGCCGCTTCTCTGTGTCCCAGAAAATCAAGCATCATGGCGCCGGCCCAGATCATGGCGATAGGGTTGGCGATCCCTTTGCCCATGATATCGGGTGCTGAGCCGTGCACAGGCTCGAACATGGATGGATACCTGCGTGCGGGGTTGATGTTGCCGCTTGGTGCCAGCCCGAGACTGCCGGTGATGGCACCGCCAATGTCGGTCAGGATGTCGCCAAAAAGATTTGAAGCAACGGCCACGTCAACGCTTTCCGGCTTGAGCACAAGGCGCGCAGCCATGGCGTCAACCAGCATATACTCCGTGCGTACATCTGGAAACTCCAGCGCAACCCTGGCAAAGCATTCATCCCAGAGCGTCATGGTGTGCTGCTGCGCGTTGGACTTGGTCACACAGATAAGATGCTTGCGGCGCGAGCTTGCCAGGGCGAAGGCGTAACGTATGGTGCGCACGGCATTATGCCTGGTGATGACTGACGTCTCCAGAGCCAGTTCAAAAGTCTGGCCAGCATGACAACGGCCGCCGGCCCCACTGTACTCTCCCTCGGTGTTTTCCCTGATCACCACGAAATCGATATCACCGGCCTTTTTGCCGGCCAGAGGACTGCTCACACCGGGCAGCAGAAAACAGGGGCGCAGGCAGATATACTGATCGAAGTCCATGCGAATCCTGATAAGCAGCTCGCGCAGGGAAATGTGATCCGGCACCTGTGCTGGCAAACCCACTGCGCCAAAATAGATGGCGTCAAAAGCGCTTAGCGTCTTTATACCATCATCAGGCATCATTTTTCCATTTTTGAGGTAATAGTCACACCCCCAGGGGAAGGACGTACAGGTCATCTTGAAA
>CAZJPT010000242.1:0-2814 GCA_964547835.1 uncultured Desulfovibrio sp. | reverse complement strand
CGGCCATGTCCTTGGGCTTGCGCACCTCGAACAGTTCGGCCACGCGCGGCAGACCACCCACAATATCCTTGGTCTTGGATGTTTCGCGGGGCCGGCGGGCAATGGTCTGGCCCCGGGTGACGGTGTCACCCTCCTTGACCATGACGACTGCGCCCACAGGCAGGGCATAGACGGCTTCGGTAGTGACGTTGCCGTGCACATGCTTCTTGGCCTTTCCTGTGACCGGGTCAAGAATGACAATTGAGGGCTTGTAACCGGTAGTCTTGAACTCCTTCACCGTAAGGGTGATGTTGTTGTTCTCGTCTACGTTTTCCTGCACCGTCTTGCCGGCGATCAGGCCTCTGAAGCCTATGACGCCCTCTTCCTCGGAGATATAGGAGTCGTAAGTGGGATCCCATGTGGCCAGCACAGTGCCCTTGGTGACTTCCTGGCCATCCTGGACCAGCATACAGGCGCCGGAAGGAATGTTCTCACGCTGGAATTCACGGCCCTGAGCATCTACCAGAGCGAACTGGCCGCTCTTGTCAAGCACAACATGCTGGCCTTCGGCGTTCTGCACTGTGCGCATGTGCTTGAAGACAACGCGGCCCATGTTGAGGGCGTCAACCTTGCTGCGCTCAACAGTGCTGGAGGCTGTGCCGCCGATGTGGAAGGTGCGCATGGTAAGCTGCGTGCCAGGCTCGCCGATGGACTGGGCGGCGATGATACCGACGGCTTCGCCGATGTTCACAAGGTGGCCGCGGGCCAGGTCGCGTCCATAGCAAAGGGCGCAGATGCCGTGTCTGGCGGAGCAGGTGAGTGGGGAGCGCACCACAATGTTGGAGATTTCCTTCTCTTCCAAAAGTTTGGCTTCCTTCTCGGAGATGAGGGTGTTCTCGGGAAGGAGCTCCTCCTGTGTCTTGGGATCGAGCACAGGGTAGAGGAGCACTCGGCCAAGGGCGCGCTTTGCAAGAGGCGGCCGGCTCTCGTTGCCGTCCATGGACTCAATGAGTTCGATGCCGTCTACAGTGTTGCAGTCATGTTCGGAAATGACCACGTCCTGCACCACGTCTACGAGACGACGGGTGAGGTAGCCCGAGTTGGCCGTCTTGAGAGCCGTGTCAGCAAGACCCTTGCGGGCGCCGTGAGTGGAGGTGAAGTACTGCAGCACCGAGAGGCCCTCGCGGAAGGATGCGGTGATGGGCGTCTCGATGATTTCCCCGTTAGGCTTGGCCATAAGGCCGCGCATACCAGCCAGCTGGCGCATCTGTTCCTGGTTGCCGCGGGCGCCGGAGTTGGACATCATGTAGATGGAGTTAAAGCTCACATCCTCAATGGTCTCGCCGGTCCTGGGATTGGTGCGCTTCTCGTGGCTGATCTCCTTCTTCATTTCGTTGGAGACCTGCTCAGAGGCTCGTGACCACACGTCAACGACCTTGTTGTACTTTTCGGTCTTGGTGATGACACCGCCGTTGTACTGCTCCTCAATGGCTTCCACTTCCTTCTGGCTTCTGGAGAGAATTTCCTCCTTCTTGCTGGGAACGAGCATGTCCTTGAGGCCGATGGAGATGCCGGACTGGGTGGCGTATTCGTAGCCAAGATTCTTGATGCGGTCACACAGAAGCACCGTGGCCTTGATGCCGCAAAGCTTGTAGGTGTTGTCCACCAGGGCAGCAATGTTCTTCTTGGTAAGCACCTTGTTGACGTGCTCGAAGCTCATGCCCTCGGGCAGGACATTCCCCACAATGACGCGTCCTGGCGTCGTGTCGTAGATAACGCCGTTGATGCGCACCTTGACGCAGCTCTGCAGGCTGACCACGCCATGATCATAGGCCTGCTCGGCCTCCCAGGGATCGCAGAAGAACATGCCCTCGCCAGGCTCAAAGCGCTTGGCGCTGGTCATGTAGTAAAGACCCAGCACCATGTCCTGCGAGGGGACGATGATGGGACCGCCGTTGGCTGGAGAAAGAATGTTATTGGAGCTCATCATGAGCACGCGGGCTTCAATCTGCGCCTCCACGGAGAGCGGGATGTGCACGGCCATCTGGTCGCCGTCAAAGTCGGCGTTGTAGGCTGTGCAGACCAGGGGGTGCAGACGGATGGCCTTGCCTTCCACCAGCTGCGGCTCAAAGGCCTGGATACCGAGACGGTGCAGGGTGGGGGCGCGGTTGAGCATGACCGGATATTCCTTCACCACATCGGCAAGGATATCCCACACTTCCTTCTCTTCGCGCTCCACCATTTTTTTGGCACTCTTGATGGTGGACGCCAGCCCTCTTTTTTCCAGCTCGGAATAGATGAAGGGCTTGAACAGCTCCAGGGCCATCTTCTTGGGCAGGCCGCACTGATGCAGTTTCAGGTAGGGACCTACGCAGATAACCGAACGGCCGGAGTAGTCCACGCGCTTGCCCAGCAGGTTTTGACGGAAGCGTCCCTGCTTGCCCTTGATCATGTCAGACAGGGATTTCAAGGCACGACCATTGGTGCCGTTGATGGCGCGGCCGCGGCGGCCGTTGTCGAAGAGGGCGTCCACTGCCTCCTGCAGCATGCGCTTTTCGTTGCGGATAATAATTTCCGGAGCGCCAAGCTCGATGAGGCGTTTTAGGCGGTTGTTGCGGTTAATGACGCGGCGGTAGAGGTCATTGAGGTCCGAAGTCGCAAAGCGTCCGCCGTCCAGGGGAACCAGAGGGCGAAGCTCCGGTGGAATGACTGGAATGACTTCCATGATCATCCACTCGGGCCTGTTGCCGGAATCAATGAAGGCCTCGACGATTTTCAGACGCTTGGTGATCTTCTTTTTCTTGGTCTGGCTCTTGGTCTCGTCGCCTTCCTTGT
>CAZJPT010000241.1:0-2815 GCA_964547835.1 uncultured Desulfovibrio sp. | reverse complement strand
TGGATATTGGTCAGGTTTTGGCTTTCGGTGATTGCAGCGGATTGGGAAGTCTTTAATCAATTTTCCATACAACAGGACGGGCGGCTTCTCTATCAGGTTAACCTCAGTTCCAAAAAACTTGGAAACAGCTGGATTCCTGCATATTATAGAGATATAGCACAGGACAGGACATGCCCGAATCTACGCTCGTGGACATCATGTAAAACCTTCACAGGCGCAAGCCAGAGAGGTTATGATGATAGAAACGAGAACCCCCAGGCCCTCAGGCGCAGGGAGTGTCAAGACGTACAAGGCCTGATGTTTCTGTCGCAGACGCCATTTTCATTGCACACCGAGGTTGTCGCCATGGACAAAAAACACCGCTTTATTCCTGCCTACACGGACGAGGAACTGCACGACCTGCAGACCAGAGGACTTGTCTGGACTGTCCATCAGGCGCACAAATCCCCTCAATACCGCGAAATCTTCAAAAATCATGGCGTCAGTCCGGACGACGTCAGGAGCCTTGACGATCTGCGTCATCTGCCCACCACAGATGCCGACGATTTGCGCGCCGGGTATCCTCTGCCTTTGTGCTGTGTCGAGCCCAGAGACATCGTCCGCATCCATTCTTCCAGCGGCACCACGGGCAAACGCAAAATTTTGGCCTATACCGCCAAAGACGTCCACACCTTTAACACGCAGATGGCCCGCTGTTACGAAATGGCCGGCTTAACGCCCGAGGACCGCATGCAGATAGCCACAGGCTACGGCCTGTGGACGGCCGGCGCCGGCTTTCAGATGGGCAGTGAACTCTTTGGTCTGATGACCATTCCCGTTGGCCCGGGCAATCTGCAACTGCATCTGCAGATGATGGAGGACATGGGCTCTACCTGTTTTGGTGCCACGGCCTCCATGGCGCTGCTGCTGGCTGAAGAAGTTGAGCGTGCCGGCCTGCGTGACAAAATAAAGCTGCGCACAATTATTTGTGGGTCGGAAATCCGCAGCGAGAAAATGCGACTGGCCATAGAATCAAAACTCGGCATCAAGGACAGCTACGACATCGGCGGCATGACGGAAATGTACGGTCCTGGCACGGCCATCGACTGCAGCCTCCACACGGGTCTGCACTTCTGGGCGGATCTGTTTATCATCGAGGTCCTGGATCCGGTCACGCAAGAACCCGTGCCAGACGGCCAGGTAGGCGAGATGGTAGTCACCAGTCTGTGCAAGGAGGCAACACCGCTCATCCGTTACCGCACGCACGATCTAGCCTCAATTGTTCCGGGCAAATGCGCATGTGGCCTCAATATGCCACGCCACAGCGCTATCCTCGGCCGCTCGGACGACATGCTCATCTTCCGCGGCGTCAATATCTACCCCGGACAGATTGCCGACGTGCTCGCCAGATACCCGGAAACCGGCAGCGAGTACCAGATCCTGCTCACCCGCGACGACAAATTCATAGACCATCTTCTGCTCACTGTAGAACGCGCCTGCGACCAGACCAGCGCAATAGACGAAGGGCTTGCCCGCAGAATCGAATACGACCTGCATCATGCGCTCCTGGTGCGGATTGACGTGGCCATTACTGATCCCCTCACCCTGCCCAGAACCTTCAGCAAGTCCAAGCGCGTTGTGGACAACCGTCATTAATGCGTCCCTCATCATCTCGTCTGGAAAAACCGGCAGATTATACAGCCAGGCGGAACACAGCCTCCCGCGGTCACGGGCGTCGCCTGCGCGGTCTGGGAGAGGATCCCGCACTGACCGCCAAGCTGACCAGCCTTGCTCCCGACCGTCTGACGGACAGGGCTCTTCCAACTCGGGATTTCAGCGTGCAGATAGCCCCCAGAGGCCTTCTGGGACCACTGCTTGAGGAACTGGGTGACAGGGCGCTGGCTGTACGCGGCAGAGCCGTACTGACCATGGGGACATCCCCAGCCGTCTGGGCGCAGAACGTCTGGACGAGTCCGCGCTGGCTGGCTGTGAAGTCCATCAGCAGTGCAGCCAGGGAACTGACCGCTGTACAGCGCAACTGGCGTGCCCATCTTGATGAGGGCAGCGGTCTCAACCGGCGTGCCACCCTTATTGAGGAAACCCTCCCCCATGTCTCATACAGACCCCTTGTCTATGGCATGCCGGCGCCATCGGCGCCGCTAGGGGCCTTTATGCTCTGGCGTGCAGATCTCATGCTGGCCTCGCCTGAAACCACATCCCCTTTTGCGGACGGTGAGGCGCGTTTCGAGGAAAACCACATCGATCCTCCAGGGCGGGCTTATCTCAAGCTCTGGGAAGCTTTTACTCTGCTCCAGCAAAAACCGTGTCCAGGCGAATTATGCGTGGAGCTCGGAGCGGCACCTGGCAGCTGGACCTGGGTGCTGGCCGCCACTGGCTGCCGGGTTTTCTCCATAGATAAAGCTCCGCTGGACAAGCGCGTGGCCGTCCTTCCCAATGTCGAGCACTGTCTTGGCAGCGGCTTCGCTCTCGCGCCGTCCCTGGTAGGACGCGCAGACTGGCTCCTTTCGGACATGATCTGCTACCCCGCCAGGCTTTTTGTCCTGGTCGAGCGCTGGGTGCGCGAGAGAGCCATGAGACGGGCGCTATGCTCTATAAAGTTCCAGTCAGCCACAGACCACAAAAGTATCCGCGATTTTGCCTCTCTGCCCGGCTCCAGTCTGCGTCATCTCTCCTGCAACAAACATGAGCTCACCTGGTTCTGGGAAGACCCCGACATGGCGGACGCGACAAAACCATAGCACACAGACAAATACGTATTTCCCTAAATTTTCGTGAAACTGGAACACTGACTCCCTGAATACACCACTTTTACCTC
>CAZJPT010000240.1:0-2817 GCA_964547835.1 uncultured Desulfovibrio sp. | reverse complement strand
GCAGGAACCCGCCTATGGCGCGGCTCATTAGAGCCGCTACCGATAGGAATCCCCCACCTTCAGGAGGGGGAGGATGTCAACATGATATTTTGAATACTAATACAGCATGCAGATATCTAACGCACGCAAAAAATATTCCGATGCGCTGGAGCGGCTTATATCGCCATCGCTAAAGCGATGAGCCTTACGGCGCATCCGGTAAAAACCGCGTCAAAATCCCATTCGTCAGATCTGGGAATAAGTAGTTGTGCCATGAGAAAAAATGGATTATAATTTTAGTCCCGGTCACGGACATTGCCGATGACTTCCCCCTCCCCGGGTCATCACGCACCATAGCAGGGTTTCCTCCCGCATCCTGGAGGCCACGTTGACATTCCGAGACGACGAGACGGCGTGGCACCGTTTCCTGGTGCTCTGGCGGCATCTGTTCAGAGAATCCGGTCCAAGGAGATATGCTGCTCTTCGTATGCAGCGTATGTTTTTGACCGCGTGAAATCCCGACACGCCGTCCCCCACGGCGCGGTCTGGTTTTTGTTTCGCGCGCGTTTTGGTTTAACGCGTGACGTGGCCCCCCCCTCCGCACGCACGTCTGTCTTCCCAACGAGACGAGTCCAGCTGTCATCCCGACGAAGGCTCCCCCAGCCCTTCTGGCGCGAGACGCTGGTTAACGTCAAAGCCCTGGCTTTTTGAAAGTCGCAGAGAGGACCCCCATATGGATTATATCTCCCGCGTGCTCGCCGACATCGAGAAACGTTACAACAACCAGCCAGAGTTCCTTCAGGCCTGCAAAGAAGTTCTGCAAACGCTGCACCCCCTCATTGACAACGATCCGGCATATGAAAAGAACGCCATTCTTGAGCGTATCGTGGAGCCCGAACGTCTGTACCGTTTCCGTGTGACCTGGACTACGGACAAAGGCGAGCTCAAGGTCAATACCGGCTACCGCATCCAGTTCAATTCCGCCCTTGGCCCCTACAAGGGTGGACTGCGTTTCCACCCCAGCGTCACACCCAGCGTTTTGAAATTCCTCGGCTTTGAGCAGATCTTCAAAAATGCCCTGACCGGCCTGTCCATCGGCGGCGGCAAGGGCGGCAGTGACTTTGACCCCAAGGGACGTTCAGATGCGGAGATCATGCGTTTCTGCCAGGCCTTCATGACCAAGCTCTTTCCCCACATTGGGTCAACTACGGACGTGCCGGCAGGTGACATTGGCGTAGGCGGTCGTGAAGTCGGATACCTGTTTGGCGCCTACAAGCATTTGACCCGTCTCTATGACGGCATTATTACCGGCAAGAACCTCCTCTTCGGCGGTTCTCTGGCCCGCACCGAGGCTACCGGCTATGGCTGCGTCTACTTTGCCGAGAGCATGCTCGCATCCAGAGGTCTGGATTTCAAGGGTAAGGTTTGCACAGTATCCGGTTCCGGCAATGTGGCCATCTACAGCTGCGAGAAGTTGCAGCAGATAGGCGCCAAGGCCGTGACCGTCAGCGACTCCGGCGGCATGATTTACGATCCCGATGGTATTGATGTTGCCCTGCTGAAGCAGGTCAAGGAAGTGGAATACGCCCGCCTGACCCGCTATGCAGAGCTGCGTCCCTCTGCCAAATATACACCGGCCAGCGAGTATCCCGAAGGGCGTAATCCCGTGTGGGATGTGCCCTGCTTTGCAGCCTTCCCCTGCGCCACCCAGAACGAAATCAACCTTGCCGATGCTAAGGCACTCATTGCCAATGGCTGCCAGTGCGTCTGCGAAGGCGCCAACATGCCTTCTACCCTGGAAGCCATGGATGCCTACCGTGAGGCCGGCATCCTGTATGGTCCCGCCAAGGCAGCCAATGCCGGCGGCGTGGCCGTCAGCCAGCTGGAAATGGCTCAGAATGCCAGCATGGTGCACTGGACCTTCGAGGAAGTGGACAACAAGTTGAAGGCCATTATGCGCAACATTTACCTGCGCTCGTTCAATACAGCTCAGGAGTTCGGTCAGCCCGACAATCTGCTTCTTGGCGCCAACATCTCCGCCTTCCGCGAGGTGGCCGCCGCCATGATGGCTCAGGGCGACTACTAATTCAGTACGGGACCGGGCGCAGTCCGGTATAATGACAAGTGCCGGAATGCCGCACACAGGCGGGTTCCGGGCCTTGTCTGTCTATGGCGATCGTTGTTTGTTCTGCCAGCGCGCAAAGGGCGGCCGGACTGCCCTGGCGGTCCTGCCAGGAGGCGAGTTACCGGATGCGGCGTAACGCCCCTCACTTTAGCGACGGGGATATAGGCCGCTCCCGTGCAAGCGGGATGGTCCTCACGGCCCACGCACGTAGGGTGAGTTTCAAAGAGTTCAACAAAAAAATGTATCCGTTCAGGGGGTGGTGCGTGTCACCTGCGGGAGATCAGACAAATGCGGTCTGCGCCGGGCAGACAGGATGTACCCGGTCCTGCTGACCTGCAGGTTGAATTTGTGGCCCTTTGCCGACCTGATGCAAGGGGTGATCAGGGGCTGCCTGTTCGATGAGCTTTCAGGACCTCTCACGCTATTCCGAACTGAAGCGTCAGGCCATTGAAACTCGCGCTCAATTGAGGCTGGCTTCTGCTACCCCCTGAACGGATACTATCAGGCAAACAGGAAATGCAAACATTGTGACTTTGCTGACCACATATGAAAAATGACCAAGGACCACGCCATTCTTTGTAACTAAATAACTTCATTGTAAAAAGCAGAATGGATTGTCTGAATTTTCGCTCGTTGGGAGCCCCAGGCTCTCCCGGGGCGCTGGGGCATGGTCATAATGACCCCCACCCGCAAGCAGCGGCATTGCCAAGGTC
>CAZJPT010000239.1:0-2853 GCA_964547835.1 uncultured Desulfovibrio sp. | reverse complement strand
AGAACTGGAAGTTGAGGCCTTCTGCAGCGGCGTCGGTGCAGAGAAGCAGCTCGGCCTCGCCGGCCCTGAAAAGCTCCTTTGTCTTCTCGCGGCCGATGGCCTCCCACCTGCCATCCACAAGTTGTTCGCCGCCGCGCCCGGAAAAACAGAGAATACGGCCGCTGTTCTGGCTGCGACCAAGCTCCGTGCGCAAGAAGTCGAGGGTGTCCGTGAACTGGGTAAAGACGATGACCTGCCTGTAGCCCTCTTCGCGCAAGGTGCCCAGAACCGTAACAAGGCTTTGCAGCTTGGTGTCCACCGGAAGTTTGCGCGTTTGTGCAAGCAGGAAGGAAAGGTGGTCGATTTCCTCTGCCTGGAGCGAGATCTGCTTGTACACGACCGCGTCCTCTTCGGTGAGGATGTCGCCATCGTGTGCCACACTCTCATCCCCAAGTTCTTCCTGGATGAGCTCTGTCAGATCCCCGGCCGGTTCGGGGTGTCTCATGTCGTTTGCCAGCTTTTCCACCCTGTTCTGGAGGGTGCAGGAGAGGGCGTGGAAGGAGCTGGCCAGCCTGCGCCGATAGATGGTCATGACAAAGCCGATGGCGTTGCGCGCATCAACGCTTGCCTGGTTGTAGGTCTCGGAAATGTAATGTTCCACCTCTTCGTAGAGAGTCCGTTCTGCCGGGCTCAAATCCACGAGAAGATCCCGCACCTCGCGGCTGGCGATGTTGGTGCCAAGCTTCCCCTGTCTGTGGTAGGCCCGCAAAAGAGAGCGGGTGTGCTGGGAAATGAGCACCTGGGTGGGGCTGTAGGCCTTCATGAGCCTGAGGGCGCACCTGCGCAATTCCGCGGACAGAATGTTCAGGGAGGTATGTGTCAGCTCGCGCAGGGAGTCGAGAATTTTTTTGGCAACAATCTTGTGCTGGCTTTGGGCAAGCGCCTGCGCATGGGCAGTCGTGGCCGTGCCGGATTGAGGGCTCTTGTCGAGCTCCTGGAAGAATTGTCCGACAACGCGCTGGGCAAGCTTCTCGTCCATGGGGCCGAACGTGTTCTCCATGTCCCTGAAGAGCGTGCCAAGTCTGATGAGCGTGTCCGTGTTGGGGGTAGCCTGCCGATGGAGCTCGTACTCTCCCATTTTCTCGAAAAACTCGAGAAAGTTTTTGGCTGTCCACTGCTCGGGAAGACCAAGCAGATGCATGAGGTCCCAGACTTCCACCGGATGCATCTGCATGGGCGTTGCGGTCAGAAGCACCAGACCTTTGGTCCTGTCCCTGATCGTCTGCATGAGTGCCAGAAGATGGTTCACGGGACCGGCATCAAGCCCCTTGGAGCTGTTTTTGCGCCGTGCGTGGTGGGCTTCGTCGAGAATCACGAGATCCCAGGGGCGCGCGTCCTCCTCAAGCTGCTTGCGACGCTCCTTTCGGCGCATGAGATAGCTTGAGACAAGGACAATGGGCTCGTCGAGCCACCCGCTGAAGCCGACTTTTTTTGAGTCGCAGCCAGCCCTTGCGGGAGATGCGGGCCAGTGGAGCTCGCCGCCGTCATAGATGGGCACATCGAGGTTGAATTTCTCGCGCAGTTCCAGCTGCCATTGGGTGAGAACGGCCTTTGGCGCGATGATCAGGATGCGGCTGGCCTTTTTGGCAAGCCAGGCCTGGCGGATGATCATGCCGGCCTGAATGGTCTTGCCAAGGCCCACCTCGTCGGCAATGAGAAGCCGTGGCGGCCATGCGTCGTACATCCGCCTGAAGGCGCGCAACTGATGCGGCCAGGGCGTCACGGCCGAAGTGGCAACGCCCACCATGTCTCCATCCGGGGAGTTGGCCGGGCTTTCGCGGATCTTGAGCCAGGTTTGCTCGTACTCGGTGCTTTCAATCTCAATCTTGTCAACAGGTGTTGGGTTGGGGTCATTGTCGCCCGCGTTCTTGACCATGAGACGGCGAGGCCGCTGGCCATCCTTGGGGGCATGCTCCAGCAGTCGCTTTTCAAGAGCTTCTGGAAGAGAAAGGATGCGTGCTGTTGGCTCCCTGTTTTCCCAGAGCTTTATGAAGCACTTCTCTTCTTCCTCGAGATAGTTCTTCCCGCTTTGCCAGGAAGTATAGACATTGAACGTGTCCCAGTTTTCCGTCCATGCTCTTGCCGTCTCGTTGAGACTTCCGTTGAAGGCCAGACGATTGTTGGCACTGTCCTCAATGATGCCTGACTTTGTGTGAAAAAGTGCATCTGTCGGATTGTTTGTTTTCTGATTCCAGGGGACTGCCAGGCGGACTTCCAGGATTTTGTTGGCAACCATCCATGCCAGAAGTTCCAGCCCGTCCCGGTCATGATCGTTTTCCACCAAAAAGGGATTGCCAAGGCTGCGTTCCTCAATGATACCCTTGAGCTCTTCGCCTTTCTGTATGGCAAGGATTTCCTGCTCTCCAAGGGTGCACCCGCAGATGAGACGCATTTTCCCTTTGTTGGCCACCAGACCCTCAACGCCCTTGGAGGCGGCCGCAAGGGCGCTTGCCGTAAAGTAGCCTGTTGTCCTGTCGTAGCGGACAGCACACTTGAGCGCCGGGACATAAAAAAGGCTCAAAAGGTGCCCGTCCGAGGGGCTGTATTTGAATTTCCAAGTGTGATCGCGAAGGCTTGGCATGGGAGGGCCTGAATGGTTGCCGGTTTGTCCGGGACAGTTGTGTCAGTTGTGCCAGTGGCATCAGTTGTCAGTCGTTGGACATGTCGAACAGGCTCAGCTGCCTTGGCCTCGGGATATCCTTGACAAAGGCCAGGCGACGCAGATTTTCCAGGATTTCAAAGTCATTGGCAGAGGGCGCAATGGCCTTGTCCGGTTCAAAACCCGTGAAGGTTCTCGAGGGGGGCAGAACCTCC
>CAZJPT010000238.1:0-2874 GCA_964547835.1 uncultured Desulfovibrio sp. | reverse complement strand
ACGTTAAACGTAAGTGCTTGAATTTATTGAGCAACACCTATCCCCGTAGAGCCCTTTTTGCTAACTCTTAGGCTATACTTTGGAACCAATACAGCATACAGATATCTAAAGCATGCAAAAGCATGTCCCGCTTGCGCGGGAGCGGCTTAGAGGAGATCTCAAAACTCTGGATACACCATCTTAACACAGTGCTTTTATGTACAGTCTTGTGCGTTTTGAGACGTCCTCTTATATCCTCATCGCTCAAGCGAGGGGCTTTACGCCGCATTTGGTAAGACGTTGTCAAGACGTTTCATGGAGGTCCGTATGCTTGATGTCTTTCTCAACGCCTTGCAGTGTATGCTCAGTATAACACTGCTCACTCTGCTCGGCTGCCTGCTGGCTCGTATAGGCTGGGCAAGCAAAGAACTTGAGACGTTTATTCCCCGCTTTAACCTGGAGATAGCAATTCCTGTCTATCTGTTTGGGGCAGTCATCAAGCATTTTACTCATGATCAGTTTCTTTCGATTATCAAGGCTTCCATCCTGCCTTTCATGAGCATGATAATCACCTTTGTTGTGTTCTGGATCATCGCCAGCGCCTGTCGTGTTGACAAAAAGCACTTGGGACTGGCCAGTACCGCCGCAGCCACGTCCAACAGCATCTTCATCGGGGTGCCAGTAAACGATGCCCTTTTCGGACCTGCCGGCCTTATTCATTTGCTTCTCTACTTCATAAGCAACACTACCTTCTTCTGGACTGTAGGGGCCTGGGCCATCGCACGCGAGGGTCGAGCCGGCGGCATGCGTCCCACAACCAGGGAGGTGCTGAGCAAAGTTTTTTCTGCTCCTCTTCTTGGCACCATCTTGGGCGTTATCGTCGTCCTGCTGGAAATCCCCGTGCCCAAGTTCATCATCGACAGCAGCATGCTGCTAGGCGGCCTGTGCACGCCTCTGGCACTTATCTTCGTAGGTTTTATTCTTTACCGGGTGGAATGGAAGAAATTGCACATGGGCAAGGACATAATTGTGACCACCATAGGGCGCTTCATCATCGCTCCTGTGGTCCTGATTGCCATGATTGCCCTGCTGCCACAGGAGATTCCCGAACTGACCACCCAGGTCTATATCATTCAGGCCGGACTGCCCTGTATGACCAATATCGCTATTGTCAGCGCTTACTTCGGCGCTGATCGGGAATTTGGCAGTATTTTTGTTTCGCTGTCCACAGTGGTGGGCATGATTACCGTGCCCATTTGGATGACCGTGCTTATGGCGTGGCAACAAATGTGATGAACATCTGCCCCTTGCGCTGGCCTCAGCTGCACTGCACGCTGGCTTCATGATCGTGAGGGGGATTGCATTTGTCAGATTTGTCAAGATGTATAAAGACGGACGGGAAAGTGTTTCGCCGTCCGTCTTTGCTTGTGGCAGTGTGATTTCTGGTTCGGCCGTTGACAGGCCGTCAACGGCCTTAGTGTGAATACTTTGGCTTGTGGTAGAGACCACGCCCGTCGACCACGAGCCAGGAAATAGTGCATGCGATGCCAAGGATGAGGCACATGACGCCGGCCGCCACAATGAAGCTGTCCCATGGCAAAGAGCAAAGTATCATGGAAAAACTGCCGAAGAGAAGTGCGCATGCTCCCATGAGTGAGGCGACGGAACCGTTGTCGCTGTCATGCTGACTCATCATGGACAGTGGACGGTGGTCTTATGGCAGTATGCGCGATGGTGATCAGAAAGTAGAGAAAAGTGAATGT
The DNA here is from genome assembly GCA_964547835.1 of uncultured Desulfovibrio sp. Classification (GTDB taxonomy): domain Bacteria; phylum Desulfobacterota; class Desulfovibrionia; order Desulfovibrionales; family Desulfovibrionaceae; genus Desulfovibrio. The sequence goes on along the minus strand of CAZJPT010000238.1, from coordinate 1,132 downwards.
GATGGGACCGGTGTGGCCGAAAATGATAATCAGCACTCCGGCTACTGCAGTTATGATAAAGCTTGGGCTCATGAGGATGCGCTTGGGCCAGTTGTGCATGAAACGAACGTAGAGCAGAGGACCACTCACCCCCAGACCCGCGTTGCAAGCAAAGAAAAGGCTGTACGCCTGCGGACTCAACCCGAAGAAGTCCTGATAGACGTAGGAAGAGATGGCCAGGTATGCCATGAAAGGCATGGTCGCTACAGAGAAGATGAGGAGCAGCGCGAGAAAATCCTTGTTGTGTATGACGAAGGCAAGACGCGTCAAAGCGCGCAGAGGTGTTCCCTCGGTAGGATTGCGCAGGTTTTCGCCAAAAAAGAACAGGCAGCCGATCAGGCCGGCGACCCCGCACAAAGCCAGCGTCCAGAAGATGCCGCGCCACGAGGTGAAAGCAAGGTATCCATTCAGGGGGTTGCCGGAACCAGCCCCAATTGGGCACGTGCTTCTGCTGCCTTTCGTCTCAACTTTTATGGCATGAGAGGTCCTGGGGCTCATTGAACAGGAACCTCGTGACCGCTTCCCGCAACAGGTCGACAAAGGACCAGGAGTTCAGCTTGCAGGCCAGCAGGACTGAGTACAGCCTTTCCGACCAGCGCAGGCCGCGGGGGGAGGCAGTACTTCCGCATGATACTTTGCGGCGTATGGCCGCTGGGCGCAGCGAGCGATTGTTGTCGCTTGACAAGCGGTTATTCGCTGGCTCCACACCAGGAACACGAAGGAAGGTGGTGAGCGTGGGGAAATGTCTGTCAAGGCGCGACACAAGAGAACCGAGATTTCCATCCCGATGCTTCAGTTGGCGAAACAGACGCTTCATCCGCATCACCCACGGGGCTTGCAAATAGCAAAGGGGTACTCTAGGCTTAGAGGACGTCTCAAAACGCACAAGACTGCACATAAAAGCACTGTGTTAAGATGATGTATCCAGAGTTTTGAGATCTCCTCTTATCATGACGCCCAACACTGGTTCAGCTCCCCGCACCAGAGACGTACGTCAATTGTTGTGCAGAGTCTGTCACACCTGGTCTGGTCAGCAGAGCTGTCCCGGACGTCAGGGCAATGGAGAAGCCGTCATGCGCCTCAAAATTCTTTT
>CAZJPT010000237.1:0-2881 GCA_964547835.1 uncultured Desulfovibrio sp. | reverse complement strand
ACGCGCGGGCGCCCCTTTATCATGCTGAGGCTTGCCTCCACTCTGGACGGCCGCATTGCCACCCGCACCGGCCAGTCGCGCTGGATCACGGGCGAACCCATGCGTGCCTGCGTACATCGTCTGCGCGCCGGTGTCGGTCGCGCCGGTGGCGCCATCATGGTAGGCGGCAAGACCTTCCGCCGCGACGATCCGCAGCTCACGGCCCGCGGTTTCTTTGCAGGAGGTCGTCAGCCCAGGGCATATGTCTTCACAGCGCATCTTCCGGATCCAGCTGAGCCCTGTTACCTTTTGCGCCAGCGCGCCGAGGACTGCACCTTCCTGGTGCCGCAGCACGAGGCCGCAAGCCCCAGAGCCAGGGCTCTGGAACAGCTTGGCTGTGCCGTCATGACCAGCGACTGCGATCCGCAAGCGCCCATCGACGAGCATCTGCGCAGTCTTTTCGGACAGATCAATCCCGAGCGCGTGCCCTACGTTCTTTGCGAGGGCGGCGGTCGCCTGGGACTTATGCTCCTCAATGCCGGTCTGTGTGATCTGTTCTATCTGCATATGTCCACCAAGATTCTCGGCGACAATCAGGCTCTCCCTCTCTTTGACGGACGAAGCCCCGAGCTCGTGGACGATGCCCTGCACGTACGCCCCATGGGCATACGCCGTGTGGGCGATGATCTGGCCATGGCCTATCTGCCCGCCAATGCCTGGTACTCATCTGACATTGGCGTTCCTGCCAGTCTCAACGGAGACGCTACCCTCTGGGGCGTCGAGGACAATGCAGCCGGGAGCTAGGCCATGTTCACGGGTATCATACAGGCCAGTGGCCGCGTGCTTGCCAGAGAGGCTCGCGGGAGCGAGTGCCGTTTTACCTTTGCACCGCAGTTCTCCCTGGAGGACGTGATTGATGGTGAGTCCATTGCCGTCAACGGTGCCTGCCTGTCGGTTGAGCGACACGACACGGCAACGTTCACGGCCTACGCTTCGGCTGAGACCATGCGCCGCACCAGCCTGGGTTTTCTTGAGCCAGGCTCCGTGGTCAACCTGGAACGGGCGCTTCGCCCAGGCGATCGTCTTGGGGGTCATATTGTGGCCGGCCATGTGGACTGCCTGGCCCGGGTGGAGAGTGTCAGCCAGGCCGGTCAGTCCGTGTGCGTCCGCCTTTCCTTTCCCGCTGAACGCGCCTGTGAGGTCATCGAGAAAGGCTCGGTGGCCCTGGACGGCATCAGCCTGACCATCAATGCCTGCGGCAGAGACTGGCTCACGGTCAATATCATTCCGGACACGCAAAAACGCACTACCATGGGCGCCTGGAAGCCGGGACATCTGGTCAATATGGAGACCGACGTCCTCGGCAAGTACGTACGCCGCATCCTCACCCTGCATCCCGGCTCCGTGCCCGCCGCAGACACGGACACTGCCTCAACCACAGCGCCTGCCATCACCAAAGAACTGCTGATGGAAAAGGGCTTTTTTTCATAGGAGTTCCAAGCCATGCCGCATATCATTGAAGGGCAGATGCAGGCCAGTGGCCTGAAAATCGCCATCGTCGCCACCCGTTTCAACGATTTTATCGTGGATCGTCTGGTTGGAGGTGCCATGGATTTCCTTACCCGCCATGGCATGAAGGCTGACGACGCGGTCATCATCCGCGTGCCCGGCGCCTTTGAGCTGCCCCTGGCATGCAAGAGGGTGGCCGCCTCAGGCAAATTCGACGGTATCGTGGCCGTAGGCTGCGTCATCCGCGGCGGTACGCCGCACTTTGATTTTGTCTGCGCGGAGGCCTCCAAGGGACTGGCCCTGGTGAGTCTGGAACAGAATGTGCCCCTGGGTTTTGGCCTGCTCACCTGTGACACTCTGGAACAGGCCATTGACCGCGCCGGCGCCAAGAGCGGCAACAAGGGTGTCGAGGCTGCCTCAGCCATGCTGGAAACGCTGCGCGTGCTGGAGCAGATCTAGATGCGTCCGTCGAGACACATGCTGCGTCAGATGGCCGTACAGACTCTGTACAGCCTGTATTTTACGCCGGCAGCCAATCTGCAGGAACTGAGCGAACGCTTCTGCTCCCACCCGGAGCGGCCCATGGCTCAGCCTGGTGAACAGGGTGGCAGCCCATCGGGCTTTGCCTGGGACCTGGTGCGCGGCGTCTGGGAAAACCAGGAACTGCTGGACAGCATAATCAGCGAGGGGGCCTCACGTCCCATGGAACGCATAGGCCACATCGAGCAGGTTGTCCTGCGCCTTGCCAGTTACGAGATGCTGACCGCCGACACAGAAATGAAGATCACGCTGTCCGAGGCAGTTATCCTGGCCAACGAGTTCGCTGACACGCGCTCACGCCAGTTCATCAACGGCATTCTCAACGGCATCTCCCGCAAGGTGCAGCAGGAAGGTCTGACCCTCACCGCGCTGCGGTCCTGAAAAACTGCCGGCCTCACGAACGCGCTGTCCGCCGCGGCCCGCGCTGCCGCGTACGGACGCAATTATGGAGAGTCCACGCAATGGAGCGCTACAACCCTCAGATCATCGAAAGGAAATGGCAGAAACGCTGGGAGGAATCCCGCACCTTTGCCTGTTCACACAAGAGCGACAAGCCCAAGTACTACGTGCTGGAAATGTTCCCCTACCCGTCCGGGAACCTGCACATGGGGCATGTGCGCAATTACTGCATTGGTGACGTTCTCGCCAGAGCCAGAAGAATGCAGGGATACAACGTGCTGCATCCCATCGGCTGGGACGCCTTCGGGCTGCCTGCGGAAAACGCGGCCATCAAGCATAATACGCATCCTGCCCAATGGACCTACTCCAATATCGCCAACATGCGCGATCAGATGCGTCGCCTGGGCTACTCCTATGACTGGGACCGCGAACTGGCAACCTGCCGTCCCGAGTA
>CAZJPT010000236.1:0-2890 GCA_964547835.1 uncultured Desulfovibrio sp. | reverse complement strand
CAGGGCCATGAGCGTGAGGTTGTTGAGGGAAAAGTCGGCCAGGTATATGACTCCCAGCGAGCCCACCAGGGAGAGGGGGACGGCCAGGGCGGGGATAAGGGTGGCTCTCGCGTTACGCAGAAAGACCCAGATCACGGCGATAACCAGGACTACGGAGAGGACAAGTTCAAACTGCACGTCAGCTACTGTGGCGCGGATGGTAGCCGTGCGGTCAGTGATGATCTGCACGTCCACGGAGGTGGGCAGAGAGGCGCGCAGGGCGGGCAGACGCTCGGTGATGGCGTCGGCCACAGACAGAACGTTGGCGCCAGGCTGACGCTGCACAGAGATGATGATGGAGGGCTTGATGGTGCGTGAACTGCCATCATCAGCGGCGTGCACGGTATAAGCAGCCAGCAGCGCGTTTTCAGCGCCCTCCTCTACACTGGCCACGTCACCAAGACGTATGGGCGCGCCATTTTTGTAGCCGATGATGGTCTGCCGGTATTCCTCAGGACTCTCCATCTGATCATTGGCGTCAATGGTCGAGGCACGCAGCGGGCCGTCCAGACTTCCCTTGGCTGAGTTCACATTGGCACTGGCAATGGCTGTGCGGATGTCTTTCACAGTCAGATTTGCCTGAGCAAGAGCCTTGGGATTGACCTTGACGCGGATGGCCGGACGCTCGCCGCCTGACAGGGTGACCATGCCCACACCCGAGAGCTGGCTCAGCTTCTGGGCAATGCGCGTGTCAGCCAGGTCGGCCACACGCGTCATGGGCAGAAGATCACTGGTGAGGGCCAGGGTAATGACAGGCGGGTCAGCAGGATTGACCTTGTTGTATACCGGAGGATTGGGCAGATCCGAGGGCAGCAGGGTCAGGGCTGTGTTGATGCCGGCCTGCACTTCCTGCTCGGCGACGTCAAGGGCTATGCTCAGATCAAACTGCAGGGTGATGACGGATGAGCCGGCAGTAGACACGGAACTCATCTGAGTGAGTCCTGAAATGGTGCCGAACTGGGATTCCAGCGGCGCCGTTACCACCGAGTCCATGACGTCTGGAGAAGCGCCGGGATAGAAGGTCTGTACCTGTATGGTAGGATAGTCTATCTGCGGCAGAGCCGACACGGGCAGAAAGCGGTAGCCCAGAACACCTGAGAAGAAGAGCGCCACCATCAGCAGCGAGGTGGCTATGGGACGCAGGATGAAGATACGTGAGAAATTCACGGGCGACCTGCCTCTTTGACGGGGGCCTCGCCGTCATTATTTTTTTCAATAAGCCTCGGTGCCTTCTCGGTGTGCAGGGGAGAAGGGCGCTCGCCGAGCTTCACGGTTTCCACGGTGGCTGCCACACGCACTCTGGTCCCGTCCCGCAGACGATCCACGCCGTCCACCACCACGCGCTCGCCTGCCTCCAGGCCTTTGTCGATAACCGTTATGGCGCCAGTGGTCAGGCCTGTTATGACAGGGCGCCTGTATGCCTTGTTGTCATTGTCCAGCACGAAGACATAGTTGCCTGCTGCGGCAGTCTGTACAGCCGAGGGCGGTATGGTGACCACATTGGCAAGGGTGCGCACCAGCAGCCGGGCGTTGACAAATTCGTTGGCGAAAAGGCGTTCGTCCTCGTTTGGGAAGACTGCCTTGAGGCGGACCGTACCTGTGGCGGTATCAATAATATTATCCACGGCAAGCAGTTCGCCTGCAGCCAGACACTCTTTCTGGTCGCGGCTCCAGGCTTCCACGGTCAGTCTGGCGCCACCAGCGCGCAGGGCTGAGGTGACAAGGTGCACGTTAATTTCTGGCAGGGGGAAGATCACATAGCAGGGCGTCACTTCGGTAATGCGCACGATGCCGGTGTCGTCATTGGCGGTGATCAGTGTGCCGGGATCGACGTTGCGCAATCCCAGGCGTCCAGACACTGGCGCCGTGATGGCGCTGTAGAGCAGATCCAGTTCGGCTGTGCGCACAGTGCCCTTGTCGGAGGCCACGGTTCCTTCCAGCTGACGTACCGTGGCCAGCTGCGTGTCGTAGGTCTGTCTGGCCACGTAATCCCTGGCAGCAAGTTTTGCGTATCGCTGCGCGTCGCGACGAGCGTTCGCGAGTTCGGCCTCGTCGCGGGCCAGAGTGCCCCTGGCCTGGGCCAAAGCAGCCTCAAAGGGTCTCGGGTCTATCTGGAAAAGCAGATCACCGGCATTGACGCGCTGCCCCTCGGTGAAATGGATGGACATCAGCTCGCCGCTGACGCGGCTTGTGACCAGCACGTCAGCTGAGGGCGTGACCGTGCCGATACCCTGCAGGTAATGAGGCACGTCCTGGGCCATGGCAGTGGCTACGCTCACGGGAACGGTCTCGGCAGGTGGCACGAATCTCCTGTTCGCGTTGAGGAAACGATAGGCGCCGAAAGCGATGAGGGCGAGAAGGAGGGTAATGACGAGAACGCGGGTCAGTTTGCCCATGTCTGCTCCATTGCTGCTTGTGTATCGTCCGGCCTGCCGCAAGGGTCATGACTCGCATGTCTGCGAAACGCGCTATGGGCGTCGTTTCAGTGTGGATACAGCCACACGCAGCGCTGTGCAAGCCGGAAGGCAGGGTTGTGTGCGCCAGGATCTTCGCCTGGCTGGTAACGGACGCGCAGCCGGCCGGGCTGCGGCCTCCATTGCGGCCGCAGTCTAGCGTCAAGAAGAAACTTAGGCAAATTGCGAGAAGGCTCAGTCATGTAAAGCCGTGTGGCCGGCCGGGCACCTTCCTGCTGAAGCTGCGTCTGCAACGGGCGGCCTCATTTCCATGGGAACGATGGGTACCCATGGTGATCTGCACACACGGGGAAAAGGGCAAATTCTTTGCCAGATTGCATTTCCGACATTGGGCACCTTGATTCAGACAATTTTATGCTACGGGCATGGCGACATAG
>CAZJPT010000235.1:0-2900 GCA_964547835.1 uncultured Desulfovibrio sp. | reverse complement strand
ACAAGATTTAGAAGGAGGCGGCGTTTTTCCCCGGCACGTGCGGGAACGCGCTGAATGTTATCGATGAAAATTATAATCAATATTGAAAACTGCAGTAGTGGCGTGCAGAAAGCCGGTAATATCACTCCTCCCAAAGCAGGCTCAGCGTATTTGAAAACCATGTGGATGCGGGCTAGCAAGGAAAAGGGCACAGTGTCTTTCATGACAACTGACGCAAGCACTGAGTACATTGGCACCTATCCTGCTGAAGTCATCGAGGAGGGACTTGTCGGCGTGCAGTCCAGAGCGATGACCGACCTTATACGCAACCTGCCTGCTGGTCTTGTTACGATTGAGACGCAGGAAGGAGAGGGCGTGGTGAGCGTTTCCCAGGGGGCGCGTCTGTACAAGCTGCCTTCCAGTTCATCGACCTGGTTCCAGGATTTTTCTCATTTCCCCGATGGGGATGCCGTGACCTGGAATGGTGAAAGTCTGAGTGAGATAATCGAGAAGATTCTCTTTTGCATTGATGACAGTGAGAACAGTGCCTTCGGCTGCCTGTGCATCAAGCCCAACAAGACGGGGGGCATCGACTTCTGCGGCCTTGACGGTAACAGATTCGCTATTGTCACCATCGTGAATGACGAGCTGTTAAGCCATCTTCCCGAAGATGGAATCAAGATTCAGAAAAAATACATCGCTGACATCAAGAAGCTTTTGTCCTCTGACGACATTAAAATCATGATCAGCGACAAGCGCTTCTATGTGCGCGACAATGATTTCAAAGACATGTTCAGTGTTCCCCTGACACAGGTGAACTTCGTAGATTATACGATCTTTCTTTCACGCGTCAGCGATGGCAAATGCTCACGCGTCACCCTCAATAAGGACGATTTTCTGCGTGCCCTGTCGCGCAGTCAGATTTTTAATACCAAGGACGAGGTAGGTGTCTACCTGAACATCGGTGAGGACAGCATCACCGTCAATTCCAGAGACAAGTCGACCGGCTCAGCGACAGAGACCATTCCAGCCGAATGCGTCAGTGACATCACCGAAATTGCGTTCGTGACGAGGACCCTTATAGACATTCTGCAGCATGTGCCCGGCGACAAAGTCTGCATGACGCTTTCGTCCAATGAAGGTCCCTGCTCCATACAATCTGTTGATGATTTATCATATAATATTATTGTCATGCCTATGCAGATTATGAGTAAGACATACTACCAAGAGGACGATTTTTAATGGAAGAACAGAAAACGGAGTCCGCAACTTCTTACAACGCTTCATCCATTACTGTTCTTGAAGGTCTTTCTGCAGTCCGCAAAAGACCAGCTATGTATATCGGTTCTGTAGATAGCCGTGGACTGCATCACCTTGTCTATGAAGTTGTTGATAACTCCATTGACGAGGCCATGGCCGGCTACTGCACCAGAATCGCTGTTGTCCTGCACACGGACAACAGTGTGACCGTGCGCGATAACGGGCGCGGCATTCCTGTTGACGAGCATCCCAAGGAGCACGTGCCTGCTGTCCAGGTGGTTATGACCAAGCTGCACGCCGGCGGCAAGTTTGACAATAACAGCTATAAGGTATCCGGCGGTCTGCACGGCGTGGGTGTCTCCTGCGTTAACGCTCTTTCCGAATGGCTTGAAGTACGTGTGCACAGGGATGGCAAAACCTACAAGCAGCGCTATGAGCGCGGCGTACCGGTTGAGCCTCTGCAGTGCACCGGCGAATGCGGCGGCCGTCATGGCACAACCGTTCATTTCAAGCCCGACGAAGAAATCTTTGAGACTACCGAATACGCGTACGATATCCTGAGGCGTCGTTTTGAGGAATTGGCCTATCTGAACAAAGGGCTGATTATCGAGTGTCGAGACGAGCGCACCGGCGAGAAGCAGACTTTCCATGCCGAGGGAGGGCTGCGTGAGTTCGTTGAAATGCTGACTGGATCAGACGATCCCCTGCATCCTGTTGTCTTCATTGAGAGCGTAGTCAACAACGTCACCATTGACTGTGCACTGCGCTACACCTCGAGCTACAAGGAAACCGTCCTTTCCTACGCCAACAACATCAGGACCACGGAAGGCGGCACGCACGTTGTAGGGCTGCGCACCGGCCTCACGCGAGCCATCAACCGCTACATCAATACACAGCCCGACTTGCTTAAAAAGCTCAAGGTGCAGCTTACCGGCGAGGATACACGCGAGGGACTCATCTGCATCATATCGGTCAAGCTTCCCAACCCGCAGTTTGAGGGGCAGACCAAGACCAAGCTCGGAAATTCGGACATCAGCGGTCTGGTGGGGACGGCCGTATATGACGGCCTCACGCGTTATTTCGAGGAAAATCCCCGGGATATACGCTCCATTATCAACAAGGCCGTGGACGCCGCCCGGGCGCGCGAAGCCGCACGCAGGGCCAAGGAAATTGTGCGCCGCAAGGGGGCACTTACCGACAACGCCCTGCCAGGCAAGTTGGCTGACTGCCAGAGTAAGAATCCCGAGGACAGCGAGCTCTTCCTGGTGGAGGGTGACTCGGCAGGCGGTTCAGCCAAGCAGGGCCGTGATCCCAAGCATCAGGCCATCCTCCCTCTGCGCGGCAAAATTCTCAACACCGAGCGCTGCCGCCTGGACAAGATGCTGGCCAATAATGAGGTCAAAAGTCTGATCACGGCTATGGGCGTAGGTATCGGCGCCGAGGACGTTAATCTTTCCAAATTGCGCTATGACAAGATCATCATCATGACTGATGCCGATGTTGACGGGGCGCATATCCGCACGCTGCTGCTGACCTTCTTTTACAGACAGTATCCGGAAATGGTGGAAAAGGGGCATGTCTACATTGCCCAGCCGCCACTGTACCGCGTGCATAATGCCAGGTTCGAGAAGTTTATCAAGGATGACGCCGAACTGAATGCT
>CAZJPT010000234.1:0-2937 GCA_964547835.1 uncultured Desulfovibrio sp. | reverse complement strand
GGTACCAGGAGTCCGGTACGGGTAAACCGTACATGTACGGCATGCAGAAGTCAGATGAACCCATAGTACCGATGAAGCGGCGAACAGTGGGCAGACGAGGGAGGCATTCCTCGTTCTCAAGCTGGAGTTTGTGGAGGGAAGGGGGTTCAGGTTTGGCAGTTCTCGCTGCCAGAAACTCCTGGTGGCACTCTGAGGCCAATGTTCGGAGTAAACGCAAAGCAGCGAGTGAAGGTCATGGCGTTCTTGGGACTTGACTGGGGCGTATGCTCTTGTCATGGCAGGCCACGCAGAAGGTATATGTTGGTGCAAATACCTCATAAACTGCGGGTCGTGTAATTCAGGTTGTGCACCTGATTTCCCTTGAGGGTCAAACCATGGAGACATGGGACCAATGCCAAGCCAGGAGCCGGATGCGGGAAATCTGCACGTCCGGATCTGAGGGGGGCGCATATGGCGGCACGTGTGCCTACCCGATAACCTGTCCTGATGTGTCATTGAAGTATGCATGCACAATAACGCATTACAAACTTTTTTCAGCTCCATCCATTCATGATTCCGGGCTGTGCCAGGGAGCAAGCAGGGAACGTTCCACCAATGTCGTCATCTGGTTCGGCCTCCAGCCAGCCAGTGAGGCTGCTGCCTTCCGATGTTCGACGGGGACTCAGCTCCAAAAGCGAATCACTTCATCTTTGTGTCGTTCGAGCAGAGCGACTACGCACCGAGGCGCAAGAAAGTCAATGCATCTGCCGCTCAGCCAGCGTTCGCGGATAAGCGAGGCGCTGACAGGGATCCAAGGGACTGGCTGGAAAAGCACACGTGCGTCGCCGACGCGCATGCACAGACCATTTGTGGCAAGGGGAGTATCCACCTGCGCATCAGGCCACAGGCGCAGAGTCAGGTTTTCAAAATCTCCCTCGTGATAGACACCGCGCGGAACCACCACCAGTGAGCAGCGCTCCAGCACGCGCAGGCCGTTGCGCCAGTAGGGCAGATTGGCATAATCTTCGATACCCAGAGTAAAGAAAAGTTCACGTCCTGGCCAGCGCTCGGCATAAACGCCCAGGGTGTCCCACGTGTACGAGGGGAGCGGGCGCTCTCCCTCCACCATGGAGCAGCGCAGCCACGGATAGTAGGGCGCGACGGCCTCGCGCACCAAACTTGCGCGCATGGCAAAGGGCAGCATATGTCGCTCTTCCTTGTGAGGCGGACGGGCCGCGGTCACGAGATCGACACGGCTGATCTGTTCACCCAACGCCTCGCGTATTTCCATGGCCAGGCGCAAATGCCCTATATGCAGCGGGTTGAAGCTTCCACCGAGGATGGCAATGCCTCCCGTGTCGCGTGTGGTGTCGAAAGCGTTCACGTCCGGACCTGGCCTTCACCGAGGACAACGAACTTGGTGGTGGTCAGTTCCATAACGCCCATGGGGCCATAGGCGTGCAGTTTGGAAGTGGAAATGCCGATTTCTGCGCCGAGTCCCAGCTGACCGCCGTCGTTGAAGCGAGTGGAGACATTGACGCCTACCATGGAGGCGTCAACACGGCGTATGAAGACGCGGGCGTTGTCATAATCATTTGTGACGATGACGTCAGTGTGATTGGAATTCCAGGTATTGATGTAGTCTATGGCCGCGTCCATATTGTCCACGGTCTTCACGGCCAGAATGAGATCATGGAACTCCATGCCCATGTCCTTGTCGCTCATGGCGACAGCCTTGTCGCCAAGCAGGGGCAGGGAGTATTCGTCGGCGTGGAAGACAACGCCTGCGTCACCTAGCTTTGCAGCCACGGCAGGCAGGATATCGGCGGCTCTGTCCTTGTGAACAAGCAGGCATTCAAGGGCGTTGCACACGCCTGGACGCTGCACTTTGCCATTGTAGACAATATTCACAGCCATATCCGTGTCAGCGCTGCGGTCTATGTAACAGTGGCAGATACCCTTGTAGTGCTTGAGAACTGGCATGGTGGCCGCTTCGGTAACTGCGCGCACAAGCCCCTCGCCGCCACGGGGAATAATAACATCGATACAGCTGTCCAGTCGGCATAGCTCTGTGACTACGGAGTGATCGGCCGTTTGCACCAGCTGGGCTGCGTCGGCAGGCAGTTCGGCTTCACAGAGAGCCTGCTGCAGCAGGCCTGCCAGGTAGCGATTGGAGTTGATGGCTTCCCGACCGCCGCGCAGGATGACGGCATTACCGGCCTTGAGGCAGAGAATGGCTGCGTCTACAGTGACGTTGGGTCTGGCCTCGTAGATCATTGCGATGACACCCAGAGGCACACGCATTCTGCCAACGAGAATGCCATTTGGGCGCTGCCACTGTTTATCAAGAGCACCTATGGGGTCTGGCATGGCCGCAATCTCCAGACAGGCCTGGTGCATATCCTGCACGATGGCTGGCGTCAGCGTCAGCCTGTCAAGTCTGGGTTTGTCCAGATCAAGTTTGCGGGCTTCTTCAAGATCCTTTTCGTTGACTGTCAGGATGTCCTTTCTGTGATCCATGAGCAGCCGGGCCATATTCTGCAGGAACTGAACTTTTGCTCTGGCCGGCGCCGCGGCGAGGACGCGGGCCGCCGCACGGGCTCTGAGGCCCATTTCCCGTATGTTTTGCGGGGACATGATCTTCTCCTTGGTGTGGCGTCGCCGGCTGTTCGCGCCAGGGAAACAGCCGTTCAGGGCATTTAAAAGTTGCCTTTTTCCCGCCTCTTTGTCCAGAGCAGGTGCCTGCTCATGCTACAGAAAGTTGACACTCCCCACGCTAAAGGTAGAGGGAGTGTCAAATATAGCCGAAGCCCGGGATGCGGTAACGGCGCTCAAGCCAGTTGAGCAGCCATGTTGCCAGCGTGACCAGGACCAGGTAATAGGCGCCTACGGCAATGAAGACCTCGGTGAAGCGAAAAGTGTCTGAGGCAACTACCTTGCCTTCGCCCATGAGCTCCA
>CAZJPT010000233.1:0-2940 GCA_964547835.1 uncultured Desulfovibrio sp. | reverse complement strand
TGATGAGCATTCTGCAGGGTCCGCGTTTGGTAAATTGTTTACGGACAGTGCCTTAGGTAAAAATGCGCATCCCGAAGAGGATGCGCATCGTCAGAATGGAGAACAGACTGCCTGCAAGGTGGACTCAGATAGCGTCCTGACTTATGCCGCCATATGGTGCGCTGTCCCACGGGGGATCGTTGTCACCAAAGTCTACGCCAGGCTGATCATTCACGTCCCTTTCTGAAGCGTTGGGAGCTACTTTTTTGTCCGCGTCTTTCCCAGTCTGTTTTTTATCGTCGGCTCTCGGGGGATTGCCTGCTTTCTTCTGGGGGTGGAAGCCCTGATAGGTGATGCCCGTAGGCGTGTACTTCATGCCCGGACGCATGGGGAGCATAATATAGCTTGTAACTGTATTGACGTTTTCCACCTCGCGCACGACTCTGACGGCAGTCTTGCGCTCCTCAAGCGACTTGGCCACGCCCATAAGAACGACGCGGTTGGCGTTGACCTCGAAGTCGATACGCGTGTTGTTCAGGTTGGATGCGCCGACAAGAGCAGCACGGATCTTGGTGCTCATGATCAGATCACTGTTGCCGTCAGCTCTCGGCTCAAACCAGTGCGTGGTCACTGAGACACTGCCCTCCCGCTTTTTGGCTATGGCTATGGCTTTGGGCCGCAGATCCTTTGGGCACTCGCCTACAAGGAAAACGTGGCCGTAATAGCAGTATACGGCAATGTCCCAGCCATCTGAGAAGCTTTGGTTCATGAGGCTTGACTTGATGCTTGTGGCGATGATCTTGTCGTCGCTCATGGTACCGGTCTTGCGTTCATCCGTAGCTGTGCCGTAGATGGCGCAGGCCTGCAGCGTGACGAGGCACAGAAGCAGCGCGCATAGAGAAGGAATTTTATTCATGAATATCCTCGCGTGGCCGTGTGTCCCGGGCCGGGTAGCGGGGCTGTCTAGTCATCTTCATGTTCGCGGCGGATGCGGGCGCCAACAGCGCTTAATTTGTCCTCGATGCGCTCGTAGCCGCGATCCAGATGATAGATGCGGCGTATCTGCGTGGTCCCGCGCGCAGCCAGACCGGCCAGAATCAGCGAGGCAGATGCGCGCAGATCCGAGGCCATGACCGGAGCCCCGGTCAGGTGGGGAACACCGCGCACTACAGCCGAGTGGCCGCTCAGTTGTATATCGGCCCCCATGCGGACAAGCTCCAGAGCGTGCATGAAGCGGTTTTCGAAAATGCGTTCGTCAACAAGGCTGACGCCGTCAGCCAGGCACATGAGGGCCATAACCTGGGCCTGCATGTCCGTAGGAAAGCCCGGATAGGGCTGGGTGTGGATCTCTGTTGCCCTGAGCCGGCCGGACATGGTGGCCTCATACCCCCCGGGCGTGTCGCGGAAGGTCATGCCCATTTTTTCAAGCACGTGGATGACGGCCTCCAGGGAGCCTGTCGGACAGTCGCGCAGGACAAGCCGTCCGCCAGTTATGCCAACACAGGCAAGGAAGGTGGCGGCCTCAATACGGTCGTGCATGACTGTATAGGATGTCCCCTTGAGGGAGGTAACGCCCTTGATGGTAATGGAAGATGTGCCATGACCCGAAATTTTGGCGCCACAACTATTGAGGAAATTGGCTAGATCTGTGATTTCCGGCTCACAGGCCGCGTTGCACAGCGTGGTCTCTCCATCGGCGAGCACTGCAGCCATGATCAGGTTCTCGGTACCGCCGACAGTGGGCATGTCAAAATTGATGACCGCTCCGCGCAAATGATCGCAGCGGGCGATAATATTGCCTTGTTCCAGGGTGAAGGTGGCCCCCATCTTCTCCAGGGCCTTGATGTGCTGATCAACGGGCCGGGCGCCGATGGCGCAGCCTCCTGGCAAAGCGACAGTTGCTCTGCCCAGTCTGGCAAGCAGGGGCCCAAGGCAGAGTACCGAGGCGCGCATGGTGCGTACGAGTTCATAGGGCGCCTCCGGGGTCAGAGGCCCGGGCGTGGTGCGTACCCAGTGAACGCCGCGCTCACACTGGCAGCCGAGAAGCTCGAGAAGCTTCACTGTGGTGCGAATATCCCTGAGATCGGGAATATTGTGAAAATCCTGAGGCCCCTCCAGTAAGATTGAGGCAATCAGAATGGGCAGGGCAGCGTTTTTGGAGCCATTAACCTGGATAACGCCATCCAGTGGAGCGCCGCCTTCTATAATCAGTTTGTCCATAGAGCATCCATGGCGTATGACATCAAGCGTCAGACGTTTAGTAAGATAGTTGCCCTGCACAGCTCATGGCTTACGCAGCAACGCATCAACTATAGCCCGGACAAAGGGAAAAGACCAGATGGCGAAAATCTCGCACAGAGACGACATGTCAAAAATGCAATAAACGACCTGAATTGCAATAAATTATTGAAATTAGCGACAAAACATAGAACTCTGAAAGTCCTGAAGACGGACACGTCTCCATAACGACAACACAGCCGCTATCTCCGGTGTCTGCTGTGGTATGCTGTTCGTGCATGGTGTGCCCTGGATGCGGCTTGTGCGCCAGTTTGCTTCCAGGTCACAGAGAGGAATATTCTCGAGCCCCGGCAGATACTGGCGCAGCCATCACGAGTGCAGCGAGCAGGCTGTGGCTCGTTTTCAGTCTGACCGGACATGACGCGTGCATTGCGCCATGAGGGCGGTATTATTGCGAAAGGAACATGGATTGCGCTCATGGGCCGTGCAATGAAGCGCGTGCGAAGATGGCGCTGTGCATCGTCCGGGGCTTTGTTCATTGCACAGCATGCCTTTTGCCGGACAGACTGCTCCTTCATCCAGATTTTTCGAGAGAAAAAAAATTTCTTGCCAAAGAACGATGATTCGCCTATGGTAGTTATCTGCACGGCGGAAGTAGCTCAGTTGGCAGAGCATCTGATTGTGGCTCAGAGGGCCGAGAGTTCAAGCCTCTTCTTTCGCCCC
>CAZJPT010000232.1:0-2968 GCA_964547835.1 uncultured Desulfovibrio sp. | reverse complement strand
GGCGGCTTCCTGGTTAAAGCGACGCACTTCCATATCGCACACGCCGGTATCCAGGGAAGGCACGGTCACCAGGACCAGCACCCTGCCTTCGTAATCGGCCAGGGTCTTGTGCCCCATCTTTGTGTCAACCAGGATAAATTCAGGTGCTGTATCACCAACTTGGGGAAGGGTACCAATAAGATTCTGGGGGGTGCCCTTGAAGGTCACAACATTCATTATGTACTCCTTGCCAGCACATACGGCCGGCGTGTGCCGTTATTCTTGCATAATATCAGGGGCAAAGCCACATATTTGTGAACAGAGAGAGGAGCTGCCTCTGTCCTCCAGCTGGAAATCATGTCATAAAATCTTGCAGCTATCAAGAATAATTCTCAATAACATAAAAATCTTTCCTTCATTGTGCCGGACGTCCGCCTGCGCCAGAACGCATTCAGGCTTTGTCCGCCTTTTCTGTCCAGGCATCTTTCCAGTAAAGGCAGACCCACTCCGCACTTGTGAGACGCTCAGGCTCTCCCAGTCCGCACGCTGCATATGCCCTGGCCACGCTGTCGGCCTGCACGTCCAGGATACCGGACAGCACAAGGGCTCCTCCCTCGTGCACCGTGGCACTCAGCTGTGCTGCCATGTCAATAAGGGGACCAGAGAGAATGTTGGCCACCACCACATCGAAGCTGCGTCCGGCCACTTTATCCACACTGCCAAGGCCGGCTGTGAAGCGATCTTCCGCGACGCCGTTGGCCACGAGGTTTTCCCGCACATTATCGAGAGCAAGCGGATCAATGTCCAGGCCCTCGCCCGCAAGGCCGCTCAGGGCCAGGCCGAGGCCAAGCACGCCCGAGCCGGTGCCGAGATCCAGAAAGATCTGCCCGGCCCGCAGCACGCCCAGATCAAGCAGATCAGAAAGGACAGTCAGGCACAGGGCCGTGGTGGCATGATGTCCTGTGCCAAAGGCGCTGCGAGGCTCGATAATAACAGCCTGCCTGCCAGGAAAATCCCTGGCTGCGTCCCCGGCGAGCCAGGGCGGCAGCACAACAAAACGGCTGCCGCAGGTGACAGGCGTGAAAAACTCCTTCCAGGCGTTGCGCCAGTCCGGGACGACCACCTGGCTTGTCAGGCATACGGCCGCAGGCACAGCAGCGTGCACTGCCTCCATTATATTCCGTACAAGGTCCTGGTTGGCGCAGTGCACACGAAAACGCGTCTCGCCGCTGGTAAGACTTTCTTCCTCCCAGCCCATGGACAGCATGAGGGCAAGCAGGCCTGTGATGGTCTCATAGGCCTCTTCAGGCGCCTGTATCTCAAGGCGTGTCAGAGCTTCTTCCATAGATTTCCCCGTGTCATTGCGGCTGCGGCAGGTGCTGTTCAAGGGTCTGGCAGGCTGCCTCGTTGATGCGCAAGCTGAACATGGGCACATCATCGACATCCATGTAGTGAAAAAGATAGCTGACGCCGTAGGGCATGTAATCGCGCATCTCCGGTGTCATACAGCAGCGCTGCACCAGCTCCTTCCTGACGCGCTCTTCGGTGAAGTCTTCATGGCGCGTCAGGTCCACCCGGTAATAATATACCATGGAAGGCCCCTCGCCCACCTCGGCCATAACCAGAGTCACGCCGTCATTCCCGTAACGTGCGGCATCTCTGTTAAGCTCCGCAGCCGCAGTCTCGAAATGCCGTTTCACTTCCTTCAAAAGTGCCGTGTATGTTGCCTCAAGTTCGCCTTTGACGGGTGTTGTTGAAACGTCCTTCTCCTTCCTGATCTGCCAGGCCCAGACCAAGGCGCAGACAACAAGCGTCGTCACAGCCAGGCCGATCAGCCGTTTGTCATTCATCACCATCCTCCGCGCCGGCATGATCCTCAGATATCCCTTTCATGCAGGGGATCCGGCAAAACTTCCTGCCTGTCCGGCGGCTCGGTCACACGCCTGTCTCCGGCCAGGTGGAAGTTAATTTCAGTCTTCGGACCGCTGTCCTCTTCCCTGCCGTAATCGGACAGGTCGAGCACACGCACCAGCGGCGTAACAGGACCGCGATCGTCCACCACAACGGCAATGATACCGTGCGCCATGGCGTTTCCTTCCGGTTCCGGCGCAAGCACGTAGTAATGCCGTGTTCTGTCGCCGCGGAAGGTCCGCACCGTGCAGCGTATCAGCCAGTCCCACCGGCCGTCTCCGTCCCAGTCAAGGCGCGCCAGAAAACGCATGGCCAGACGCTGGGAGGGATGCATGATAAAAAACCCGTTTCCGTCCACATCAAAGTATTCATGGCTCGAAGGCGTTTTGCTGGCACGGAACGTTGCGCCCATGTAGACCTCATGCCCTGTCTCTCCATACAAAAAATCAGGAGACAGCCTGGCGAACAGGACGCGTCCCCAGTTGCCACCAGGACTTGCCAGGCCCACATTTTCGCCAGTCAATCCCCTGGAGGTCATCAGTCCGGGCGCAAGACGCACAAGGGTCGCGTACTCATCTTTGTCCACAATCTGCGGTGTCAGATCCCGTCTGAGGAGAGCGCATCCCGCGAGAATGACAAGAAGCGGAAGAATCAAGCAGTATCGCCACATGGCGACGAAGTCTCCTTGAAAGTGCCAGAATGAAGAGTCGGACAGTAGCTTATTTGCCCGCGCTGCCGCTGTCTACTTTTCCAAAGTCTTGACCAGCTCCGTGAGTTTGGCAGACACGGCAGCAATGTGTTGCCCTATGATGGTGACGTGATTGGTCAACATGCTGTCGCCCGTGCTCGTGGGGCCGCCCAGTACATAAACAGGATTGAACACTGATATAATGTCAAAAAGCCCGAACACTTCATTTATAGTCTCATGATGCTCGAACATGGTCGGATAATCGTTCAGAAGTCCACGGAGAACGTTATCGACCACATGGCAGACGCCCTTTGCGTAGTAAAGAATATTGTCACTGTCAAAGTAAGTTGTATTCCTGTTAAGTATAACCAGACAGTGCTCCATGAGCAT
>CAZJPT010000231.1:1599-3006 GCA_964547835.1 uncultured Desulfovibrio sp. | reverse complement strand
AGTTCTACAGATATGGCATGAATCTTGCTTACCACACAGCATTTGCAAGACCCTACTATCTTCCCGGCACCTATGCCGATGAATGAAATTGCTGAAATCACTCTGCTCAATGTCGGTGAAACATCCTTTTGGTTCAGGAAATTGACGTATGGCGACCAACTACTATAAAGCTTTCGAACGTCATGCCTACGATGCCGACTTGCTGCTGGCCAAAGAACGCTGGGCCAACGCGGATCATCTTTACGGATTGGCTGCCGAATGCGCGCTCAAGGCGATCCTTGTGCAACAAGGGATAACTTCCAAAAATGGTGACATTGAAGATCACGATTACAAAAGGCATATCAACACTCTCTGGGACAAATACAAAGCCTTTATGCATACAAAAAAAACTTACCCTCTTCCCACGAAGGAAAATCCGTTTGATGACTGGAGCATTGCCCAACGTTATGCTCATGAAGACGAGATTACGGAACAAGCCGTGCGAAATCATGGCGCGGCTGTCGCCTCACTGAAAAAAATCGTCATGAAAGCCAAGCTTGACGGAGTGCTGCCATGGCCATGATCTTGTTTGACGAAATCCTTGCCGAGCTGGAGAAAATCTTTCTTCGACATGACAGTGCACTGTCCCTCCGGGAGCACAGGAACTCCTTTTACGTCAATCGTGATTTGCGCGGACGGGCGGCCCTTGTGTGGGATGCGGCGTCCCGGAAACAGATGGATGCGAGCGGTCGGACAACTGCCCTTGCGGCATTATGCGCGGATATGGCTGAAACGCTGGGAAATCACGCAATCCCTGCCGACCGTATGCCCATTGAGAGTGAAGCCCCGTTCACAGCGGAACAAACAGGAGCTGTCGTCTTTACCTTTGGCGAAAAGCTGCCCTTTACAGTCGTGGACAGGATGCTGACGGAAAGCTCTTGGAGCAGCCGGCCAACAGAGGACAGCCTGTCCAAAAAGATGATTGTCTTCTTTTCCATCAAGGGAGGCGTGGGGCGCTCCACGGCGCTGGCCGTGGCCGCTTGGCATCTGGCACGGCAGGGGAAAAGGGTCATGGTCGTCGATATGGACCTGGAGTCGCCCGGCCTTTCCAGCAGTCTGCTTCCCGACGATCGCCGCCCGGATTATGGCCTGATCGACTGGCTGGTGGAGGATGTTGTCGAAAATGGTGACGAGGTGCTTGAGCGACTTTTTGCCACAAGCCCTCTGGCCGATGACAGCGGGGGGGAAATCGTCATCATCCCGGCCCACGGCAGAAGGTACGGCGATTATATCACCAAGATGGGCCGCGCATGGATGTACCGCATGGACGGAGAAAAAAGGATATCCTGGTCCCAGCGACTGCGCACACTGCGCACCTGCTTGACAGAAAGCACGTTCCCGACTACATCCTCATTGATGCGCGGGCAG
>CAZJPT010000231.1:0-1589 GCA_964547835.1 uncultured Desulfovibrio sp. | reverse complement strand
GCATGGACGGAGAAAAGCGAATCTCCTGGCCGCAGCGACTGCGCAGCCTGCTGTGCAAGCTTGACAGGCAGCACTCTCCCAACTGCCTCCTTATTGATGCGCGGGCTGGGCTTGATGAAATCGCCTCGGCCAGCGTTCTCGATCTTGCGCCCCGGCTGGTGCTGCTTTTTACGCTAGAAGGGACACAGACTTGGACAGGATACTCCATCCTGTTCAATCACTGGAATACCATCGGGCAGGCCCGGAACATCCGGGAATCCCTGCAGATGGTCGCCGCCATGATCCCACCGCTCGAGAACAGGCAGTCCTATGTGCAACTCCTGCGGGAAAATGCCTGGGAATGCTTCAGAGAACAACTCTACGATGCTCTGCCTGCGGGAGATGAAGAAAAAAACGCCTTCAGTTTTGACTGCAACGAGGAGAGCGCCCCACATAATCCATGGATCATCCACTGGCATCAGGGCCTGAGTGCCTTAAAGCAGCTGCATACGCTAGAAAGCACACTTGATCCGGCACAGATACAGGGCACATTCCCGTTTCTGCGCAATCTGGATGAGGTATTCAGGGAGGAAGCATGACCTATTCCGTATCCGATCTGCAGAAAGCGCTGAAGGCAGCAACGGAAAATCTGCCGGTCTCTGCGGAAAGCGACGACCTGCCGACACCTGCCGGAATATTCACGCCGCCGTCGCATATTCGGGCGCTGCGTCCGCAAACCCTGCTAGTCATCGGCGCACGCGGAACCGGCAAGACTTTCTGGACACAGGCCCTGGAGCAGGAACGCATCCGCAAGATGCTGGAGCAGGATCTTCCCGAGCTTGTCAACACCAGGGTCATCATTGGCTATACGAACAGAAATGAGCCTGATGACTACCCCGGCTCTCGACAATTTTCCTCCCTGCTAGAAAAATACGATGCCGTCGATATCTGGCGCACCATTTTGTGGCGGGCAGTTGCCGCGCAGCCGGAAGCAGCCTCGTTTTGTCCCTTTGTCTCCCGGTCATGGGAAGAGGATGTCGCGGCTGCGGCACAATCTCCTGAAGCTGTAGACAGATTTCTGTTTGAAGCCAACAAGGCTCTTGCCGCAGCCGGTACGCGCCTTCTGGTGCTTTTTGACGCCCTGGATCGCGTCGCAGATACGTGGAATGACATTGACGCCTTGACCACGGCCCTGCTGCAGATGACGCTACAGCTTTCCACCTATTCTCACATCAAGGGCAAGATCTTCCTGCGGGAAGACCACTGCAACCGGCTTGCCTTTACCTTTCCCGACGCCTCCAAGCTTCTTGCCACGCGTGTGGAACTCTCGTGGAGGCGGGCCGAACTCTATGGCTTGCTCTGGAAACGTCTCTGCAATGTTGCGGGCGAGGGCGGCAAGGAGCTGCGAGATGTTTTTGCGCAATATCTGCCGGGCTGCCTTGTCGAAAAGGATGGTTTCTGGCTGTTCAGCCGAACCACCGAGCTGAGCGACGATACGCTCCGGCCCCTCTTCCATGCCCTGACCGGCCCTTTCATGGGCAAGGACAAACGGCGTGGCATCCCCTACATCTGGACGGTCGGACATCTTGCTGACGCCCGGCAGCAGACGT
>CAZJPT010000230.1:0-3035 GCA_964547835.1 uncultured Desulfovibrio sp. | reverse complement strand
CCGCACGTACGGATCTGCGCGGGGGGCGCTCAGTAATGGGCGTCCCTACCGCACCGAATCCAGATATCTAACGCAAGTAAAAATATCCAGCTTGCGCGAGAGCGGCTTCTATCCCTGTCGCTAAAGCGAAGGACTGTACGCCGAAATTGGTAAGCGAATGCCGCGACGCTGTCAACAAAAAGTTTCAGCTTTTCAAAATATCTCCCGGAGAGGCGAAAATTCCGATACTGTTCCGCCAGGCAGACGCCGCCCCTCCGGGGCAGGATATGTCAGCTGTTGCACTGCACTTCGTCGGCCAGCTCAGCCAGCACCTCACCGGTTCTGGTAATTGCGTCCTTGAGAACCTCATCAGAGAGGGCGTAGGACAGTCGTACGCAGTTGTCGTCGCCGAAGGCTATACCTGGCGTCATGGCCACGTGCACTCTCTCAAGCAGGTACTTGCACAGTTCGGTTGAATTGTGAACTTTCACGCCAAAGCACTTGTGCACATCCATAAGGATGTAGAAGGCTCCATCAGGCTTGGGGCATACGGCAAAAGGCCATGAATGAATGATCTTCAGTGCCAGATCCCTGCGGCGCTGGAAGGCAGCGCGCATTTGGGACACGCAGTCCATGGGACCTGTAAGAGCGGCCACTGCGGCCTTCTGCGTGATGGAGCAGATACTGGATGTGGACTGCCCCTGGAGGGTGATAGCCTTTTTGATGATCTCGGGATGCGAGACCAGCCAGCCCATGCGCCAGCCGGTCATGGCAAAGGTCTTGGAGATGCCGCAGAGTATACTGATCTGTTCGGGATACTTCGCGAAGTACGAGCACAGACTGGTCATGACGGCCGGCTCAAAAACAAGCTGATCGTAGATTTCATCCGAGAGGATCATGAGCCCGGCGTCCAGAGCCACGCGCACAATGGCGTCAATTTCATCGGCAGTGTAGACGGCACCGGTGGGATTGTTTGGTGAATTCAGGATGAAGAGCCTGGTTTTGGGTGTTATGGCGGCCTTCACCTGGTCCGCTGTGACCTTGAAGTTGTCCTCGGCGCTGGCTGTAACAAAGACGGGAACGCCGCCGGCCAGACGAACCATATCCGGATAGCTCACCCAGTAGGGCGCAGGAATGATGACTTCATCACCGGGATTAAGGACAGTCTGCATGTAATTGAAGATGGCATGCTTGCCACCGGCGGAGCAGATGATGTTTTCGACGCCAAGGCTGAGGTCGTACTGATTACTGTAGTAATCGCAGACAGCCCGACGCAGCTCCATGATTCCCGGGACTGCGGTGTAGCGACAGAAATTCTCGTCGATGGCGACTTTGGCAGCCTCACAGATATGCCTGGGGGTAGGGAAGTCGGGTTCGCCGATAGCGAGGCTGGTCACCATGACCCCCTGCTCCTTGAGCTCGAGCGCCTTGGCGTTGAAGGCTAGAGTCAGTGACGGCTTGACCGTCGACATTCTTTCGGAAATTTGCATCTCGTTTGCTCCTGGTGATGTATGTCCTGGCAGATGGCGCAGTGGACGAATGAACGCGCTCTTCTCCCGGGCCCTGCCGCCGCTTCGTGTTGCGCAAACACTCCGGTGTCGCATCGAGCCGAAAAGGCCCCTTATTTCCCACTGCGTCACTCCGGTCCCGCAGTCCGGGGGAAAACCGGACTGGCCCCTCTGTCGTCAAACAGGGAACAGGGACGAAAAAGCGGCGTAAAATGACGTTTTCCCCGGCTGGAATCGTTAGCACATGCGAAATCAAAAAGCAAAATCCATGCATGCGGTTCGCAGGGGTGTAGATAAATTTTATTGGCATGTTCGGGGATATCTGGTATCGCTATCTCAACAGGAGGTAGCGTCCGAAGTCGATGAGCTCGTAAGAAGAACCTACGACATCGCCATGAGAAGAAGACAATGACGCGCCTATCAGAGCGAAGCTGTAGGGGGCTCAAATTGGCCCAAAACCCAAATTCCGTATCTGCACCCGGTTCGCAGAATCATGCTTGACAGAGAACGAAGTGCGGTCCGATGCTGGCAGCGCATCGCTGACGCACACGACTGGAGGAGGTCACAGCTTTGCAGCAAGGCTCAGATTCAACGCATGCAACGGCCTTTGTCCCTGTGCCACAGCCAGCGGTCACGGCCGTCCTGCTTGGGCGGCGCAAGCGTTTTCTTGCAGACTGTCTGGTGAGCGGAAAGCATGTCACTGCGCATTCCAACAACACCGGCTCCATGCTGGGACTCACCCGCCCCGGATCACACATTCTGCTCTCCCCGGCAATATCGCCATCCCGCAAGCTTCCCTGGACGCTGGAAGCCATATTTTGCGGCGTGGAAAAGAACGGTTTCTGGGTCGGAGTCAACACCCTGACGCCCAACCGCATGCTCGCCGCCGCCTTCAAGGCACGTCTTCTGCCCTGCACCGGCTACACACATCTCAAGACCGAGATTAAACGCGGCTTGAGCCGCCTGGACGGCCTGCTGGAAGGGGAAAATATGCCCCGGTTGTGGGTGGAGTGCAAAAACGTCACCCTGGTAGAGGACGACGTCGCCCTCTTTCCCGACGCCATGTCGGAGCGCGGTTGCAGACATCTCATGGAGCTCATGGACATCGTTCGTTCCGGGGAGCGCGCCGCCATGTTCTATCTGGTGCAGCGTGCCGACGGCCATTGCTTCGCTCCCGCCGACTGCGTTGACCCCGTATACGCACGCCTTTTCTGGCAGGCCGTGAATGCCGGTGTGGAAATCTGGCCCTTCCGTGCCGACGTGTCCCAGGCAGGCGTCACACTGGCAAAACGCCTGCCCCTGATAGCCCGCCCCTGACTCATGTCCTGCATGACACACAGCCCGATGCCGGAAAAATCTGTTGACAACAAGGGGTGTGAAAAGCAATCTGTTTATGCTGCTCTCCCAAGGGTTTGGATATTGTTTGGGATCAATTACAAGTTTCCCAATTTTTTTAACTATAGCAGAATCATGCCCTGATTTCGTCGATTAGGTCTGTACTGCGGCAACTCCAAGCTAGCACGGGCGTTCTTCTTTTATGGAAGAACG
>CAZJPT010000229.1:0-3048 GCA_964547835.1 uncultured Desulfovibrio sp. | reverse complement strand
CAGATTGGTCTTGTTCCAGAGACCGGAGAGCTTGTCTCTGACGGCGTGAAGGAGCAGACAGCTCAGGCCCTGGCCAATATGAAGGCTGTTCTTGCCGCTGCCGGCGCCAGCGTTGAAAATGTAGTCAAGGTGACTGTCTTTATCGTGGACATGAACGATTTTCAGACCGTCAACAGCGTCTATGCGCAGACCTTTGCCAGCAATCCTCCTGCCCGTTCCTGCGTGGCTGTAGCCGCCCTGCCCAAGGGCGCCCGCGTGGAAATAGAGGCCATCGCCACCCTGCCGTAACGCCAGGTCAATCAGCTGCGTCAGTCATGACGTAATAACGTATGCTCGTGCGGGGAGATGGCTGTGCCTTCTCCCCTTTCTGGTTTTTGCCGGCGGCATACCACGACGCAAACCGTTTACGTTTGTATGCCCTGCCGACCCGGAATCCGGCGCCCCGGTACATAATGACAAGACGAAAGGACAGGGGGATTGTCTTTTTCCTTCAGGACCGGCCAGGGGGCGGTGCTGTTGCAGGCGGACATATTTTCTCAAGCACTGTCGACAAATGACTGTCGAACTCCCGATATTCCCCAGCAAACGATTTGTTCCTGCAAAGGCATTGCGGCACAGGCTGCGCAGCCTGCAGCAGGAGCCGGGACAGTGACAGCATTGGATCAGGGCCGCCCTGCTGTGCAACGCCCTCCCAAAACATGCCTGTGCCGGGGAGTATAGCTGCCAGCGGTGCAGGTCTGGGGCCGGCTGACAAACCCCGACGACCAGCAGGCTGAAAAGCAGTCTGGAGACACGATGGACAGACAGCAACTACGCAAGGAATGTGAACAGAGCGTCGCAGGCGTTCTGCAGCTGGCGGAACAGCTGGTAAATATGGATTCGGGAAGCGACGATATTGAAGGCCTGAAGCGCAAGGCGCATTTTTTACAAGGTGCCTTTGCACGGCGCGGAGCGCAGGTCTGCCTGCGTGAGGCGGATGCGCCGCGTCAGGGAACATGGAATGTCATTTCCCGCTTTACAGGGAAGGGCAGGGCGAACATCCTCATCCTCACCCACTACGACACCGTGTTTCCTGCCGGAGAAGCTGCCAGACGGCCGTACCGGTTCGACGGTACCAATGCCTACGGCCCGGGCGTAGGTGACATGCAGACATCCATAGCCATGGTTTTGCGCGGCATGGAGATACTGCGGGATCGTTTTGGTTTTGACGACTACCGCCGTATTACTGTTTTCTGCAACGCTGACGAGGAAATCGGATCCTGGGGCGGCCGCAGGCAGATCACCGAGCTGGCTGCAGAGCATGACATCACGCTCAACATGGAACTGAGCGGGGCCAGAGGGGATCTCATCACAGTGAGCGGTCGCGGCAGCGCTACAGGCACACTCAAGGTGTACGGCAAGGCCGCCCATTCCGCAGCCGAGCCGCCTGCCGGCATCAACGCCGGTCTCGAGCTGGCTCACCAGCTGCTGCGTCTGTGCGTGCTCTCGGATCAGGCAAAACGCACGGCTGTCAATGCCACACTCGGACGTTTTGGCAGCAGGGCCAACATCATTCCGGACAGGGCCGAGGCGACGCTGAACATACGCGTGGCTGACCCTGCCGAGTTTGCGCGCGTTGAGCGTGACGTGCGCTCCATCATCAGCTCTACGCTGCTTGAGGGCAGTCGGGTGGAGTTCAGCATGCGCATCGACGTCATGCCCTATGGCGGCAATCCCGTCACCATGGCCCTGGCCGAAAAGGTTCGCGGCATGGCCCGTGCAGAACTCGGCCTGGAGCTGGGCTACCGGCACGCCATAGGCAGCAATGACACCAGTTTCGCGGCGCAGGTATGCCCCTCCCTTGACGGATTTGGTCCAGGCTGCGTGGGCATGCACACACAGGCTGAATACATGCCAGTGGCCAGCGTCGCGCCGCGCCTCTATCTGCTTTTGCGCATGCTCGAGGAGATATGCGCAGGGAATGTGGTCAGCCTGGCAAGACATGAAGGAGGCAGCACAGCATGAATACGCGTGACGTGACAAGTGGCGCCCTGTTTCTGGGACTAAGTGTCATTTTCTACACGCAGACACTGACGTCGCCGGAAGAGTCCATCTACATCAGTGAGGTGGACCCCATGCTCTATCCGCGGGCGCTGGTGCTGCTTATGGGTGCCATGGGCGCCTGGCTTGGCATCAGGGGCCTTCTCGCAAAACCTGTGGACGGCGACTTTCCCGTGTTCACAAAAAGAACTGTGGGTATTGCCATCATCCTCCTTCTCTATGCAGCCCTATTCAACACCCTGGGCTTTTTCATCACCAGTGTGCTGGCCTGCTACGGCATTGCCTGCGTCATGGGATACCGCAAATTTCTCTTTCTGGGTTTTTTCTGTGTGCTGGCCGTGGTGCTTGTGTGGTTCATGTACATCTATATCTTGCGCATACCCCTGCCTGTGGGAACGCTCTTCTGAGCCTGAGGGAGAACAGCCATGGATATGATACTCTCAGCCTTCGCAGAAGTGATGGCCCCCTTCTCCCTTGTCATGAACCTGCTGGGCGTCATGATAGGCATGGTTATCGGCGCGCTGCCGGGCCTTGGCTCTGTTGTGGCCATTTCCATCTGTCTGCCCTTTACCTTTGGCATGCAGCCGCTGCAGGCCATGGCCCTTTTACTGGGCGTGTACTGCGGCTCCAACTGTGGAGGCAGCATAGCGGCCGTACTCATTAACACGCCAGGCACCCCGCAGGCAGCTGCGACATCCATCGACGGTCACCCCATGGCCCGCGCCGGTCATGGCGGAGAGGCCATAGGCTGGGCGCTGAGCGCCTCCATTTTCGGGGGGCTCTTTTCCTGCATTGTCCTTGTGGTGGCAGCGCCTACAGTGGCCTCCTTTGCCCTCAAGTTCGGTCCTCTGGAGACCTTTGCCCTCATTCTCCTGGGCCTGACCTGCATCTCCAGCGTGTCCGGCAAAAATCAGCTCAAGGGCCTGCTGGCCGGCGGTCTGGGTCTGCTGCTGGCCTGGGTGGGCATGTCTGCCTTTATGCACGCCGCCCGGGTTACCTTGGGCTTTT
>CAZJPT010000228.1:0-3058 GCA_964547835.1 uncultured Desulfovibrio sp. | reverse complement strand
CGAAAGGCAGTAGAAGCAAGTGCCCAATTGGGGCTGGTTCCAGCCACCCCCTGAATGGATACATTTTTACAAATAGAGGTCGCATGATGAGATTTCCTCAAGGACTGCGTTTGGCAGGTTGTTTACGGACAGTTCTTTAGCCACAGGCCTCTCGCATTGACAGAATGTTCAACTTCACAAGTGCGCATCAATCTATGTCCTATGTCGATGCTATCCAAGCTATGCCCTGGGAAATCAAGCCCCCTCTGCCGGAGCTCAGTAGATACAAATTTTTTTCCCTTCCGACATCTTAAAAATACAAGGATGTGGATAATCGTGAAGATCGCAGGTTTTTGAAAATTATTTTCTTATTTGACATGACGATTTGTATCATATATTTATGCATATTATGTTAGAACACATTACATTTCGTGTTGCGGAAGTAAAGGCCCCTCTCACACACAGGCGCACAAGTGCTGTCACGCTGGCAGCTCCTTGTGTGGTATGTCTCTCGCTTGCCTTGTGGTGCTGGGGAATCATGATGGGTCATGAGCTGGCTCTCAGCCTCGTGCAGAAAGATACCACTGCAGCTGCGCCCCCCATCGCAACAAAACCTGCCGTCAAAGAGCCTGATCAGCTGCCCGACTATGTGATCACCGAGTGGCATGGTGGTAAATCAATAGATACGGAGTCCTTGCGTCGCACCCTCGAATACGTGACCAGGGCCATTAAGCCCGATGGTTCCTGGTGTAGCAGGAACGTGCACGATCTACTGCTTGAGACGGCGGCGGTAGAAACAGCCATGGGCCTGATTGTGCGCCAGAAGAATGGGCCGGCTTTGTCCGTGTGGCAGATTCTGGGGTTTAACTTTGTGGAGATACGTGAGTATTTCGCCAAACGAGATCCTGAACTTCTGGCCAGAGCCATGCGTTTCTACAATGCCAATCATTCCGAAGAATGGAACAGGGTTTACAACATCCCGTGGACCGCTGCCATGAGTTTGCTTTTCTATGAGAAGGCCACCAGGGGGAGTTTTCTTATCAAGCTTGATACAATTGATTCACGTGGCAAGCTGTGGAAAGACATCTACAATACCAGGCTCGGCAAGGGCACAGTCAAGCGCTACAAGCAGCGGGCCCTGGAATACGTGCACGTGGCCATGGATAAAAGGTAGGCCTGCACGGTTGCCTGCTGTCCTTTAAAGATCGTAACAAAGCCCCCGAAAGAGGGGGGTAAAAATCCCGAAGACGCCAGAGACTGCGTCCCGGGATTTATTTTTGGCCACACGGCGTCCGGAACAGGGAAGCACAGTTGTGAGAACAGGGGGGGCGGACTCAAAGGCTGACAAACATGTCGTTGCGCACGTTGTCTGAAATTGCCCTCAGCCAGTCCGGCACGCCAACCGGGCGTCCATTTTTGTCGACAGAGGCGTGTTGCGTCATGCCTGTAACCAGTACCTTATCTCTGTCATTATTCAGCATCTCGTAGTGAAAGGTGAGGGAGGCACGGCCCCATTCAGCGATACAGACACGGCACTGCACCACGTCGTCATAACGCGCCGGCGAGCGGTAGCGGCATTGCACCTCACGCACAGGCAGATAGATGCCCCTGGCTTCCACTTCCCTGTAGCTGAGACCCGAGCTGCGGATATAGGCGTTGCGGGCGCGCTCAAAGATGTGCAGATACTCCGCGTAATACACAATGCCCATGGCGTCGGTCTCGCCATAGGAAATACGGTGTCCTATCCAGATGTATGGGGTGGGAAATCTTACATTCATGAACAAATGGCACGACACACCCCCGTTTTCTCCGGGGGCAACGGCCCCTCCTGATTAATGTGTGTGGTCCCGGTGTCCCGGCTGAGAACCAAGGCACCCCGAGTACAAACCTAACCATAACCAGGGGAAAAACGCAACTGACAACACAAAGGGACCAGAGCTGCCGAATGAGGCGTTAACGCAATTTTTACAGAGCCGGCAAAGTGGCAGATTGGGCGTACTCTGCACCTTTGCGTCGACACAAACATTTGCAATCGGGTTCAAAAGCGATGGAGCCGAGGTGAGGCTTCAGATTTGGCATTAACTCTTTCCAGCCGTACTCCTTGCTCAGCAGGGCCCGGGCGGCGGAAGCGAAGTTGCGCATGACCTTGTTCAGCGCTGTGGCACCACGCAAATAGTCGTCTGTGCACAGCACTGTCATGCCCATACGTGACGTCGGGGACTAGGTGCATCTTGTTTCCGATGCATCAGTGCCTTTTTGATGATGCAGAGGAGTCACGGGGCTATCCAGTCCGGAGTACAAGCTCAGGGAAGAGAAGATTTTCACTGATACCGAGGCAATCTGCGCTACCTTGTCACTCCCAAACAAGCCACAGTTCTTTTGTCGTACTCAGAGGAGATCTCAAAACTCTAGATACACCATCTTAACACATTGCTTTTATGTACAGCATTGTGCGATTTGAGATGTCCTCTCAAACCTCACTTCCTTCGTCGCCAGTCGTTCTGGCATCATCCAATTCCACTTTATTGCAGACTTTTGCGGCTTCGACCGCTTTTTCCTTCTCCATTCTTTCGTCTGTTCCCGCCATGCGGGTCTCCCGCAGCAAGTTTTTCCTGTTCTTGCTGCCCCTGGGCTGACCTCTTCCGGCGTTTGCCAGCATCCAGGCTTCTTAAGCTCCCCCAAAGGCTGCAACGTCCTTTCCGTGCAAGCCTGGCCCCTGACGCCGGATTGTGTCGCGAAGCAAAGAATACCGTCGATTTGAGGCTTGACTAAAGGTTCGTTCAAAGCTCGTTCTGCGTCCCTTATTCGGGCGCATGACAGCCGACCTCGCCACGCACCTCTTCAAAGCCGACCTTCACCGACTTCCGGAAAAAAGCAATGCCGACACGCAATATGCTTGTATACCCACCAGCCCGCAGACTGGCATCATAGTCCCTGGCTGCTATCTGCCTCAGGGCGTTCTGCACGCTTGCTTCCAGCTTTTTCGTCGAAGGCGCAAGCTTGAATTCCAGTACAGCTGCGCGCGAATTCTCCATGTCCGAAACGACGAGATCGTAGCGCCCGAGGCCAGACTCCCTGT
>CAZJPT010000227.1:0-3060 GCA_964547835.1 uncultured Desulfovibrio sp. | reverse complement strand
AGTAGGCGGCCACGTTGCTGTCGCAGATGACCGCGTCGATGCGGCCGTTGCGCATATCTTCCATAGCGAGGCCCACGTCCTCGTATTCCTTGACCTCGGCGCCGGAATCGGCCTTTTCCATGACAAATATACCGGTGGTGCCAATCTGGCCGCCCACCTTCTTGCCCTTCAGTTCGGCCAGCGAAGAAATGGACGTACCCTTGGGCATGACCACGGCCTGTACCACGTTATAGTAGGGATCGGAGAAGAG
This sequence comes from uncultured Desulfovibrio sp., assembly GCA_964547835.1. Taxonomy (GTDB): domain Bacteria; phylum Desulfobacterota; class Desulfovibrionia; order Desulfovibrionales; family Desulfovibrionaceae; genus Desulfovibrio. Next base: position 2,810 of record CAZJPT010000227.1, on the reverse strand, counting down.
ATAAACCTTCTTGCGCTCGTCGGTGATTGTCACGGACGAGGAGACCATGTCGTACTTGCCGGCGGCAACGCCCGAGAAGATGCCGTCCCAAGCCGTGTTCTGGATCTGGAATCTGACGTCCATGACCTTTTCCATCTCGGCCAGAAGATCCACGGAGAAGCCGACGGGCTTCTTCTCGTCGTCGAGATACTCCATGGGCGGCCAGGTACAGTCGCTGGCGACGATGATGACCTTCTTGTCGGCGGCCTGGGCCGCGCTCATCGTGAGGACAAGCGCGAAGGCGCAGAGAAGCAAAACTTTACGAAACATTGGCAGTAGCTCCTGTGTGAGCTGAGGTGAAACACGTGAACCCGGCGCAAGGCCAGGCTGCCATGGGCAAGCCTAGTGTCTAATGGCAAAAATTTGCTGTGGTATGTTGGTCTCAAAACGTCGTTATTCAAATATGATAGCATGCGTATAAACTTTTTGAGCTAAACACTATCTCCTATTAGGAGGCCGATATCACATGATTATGGGCACAGTCAAAATTCAATCACTAAATTCACAAACTTGACACTAGAAAAGCTTCTTTAACACGCCTCCACCCTTAGGTATCACCTTCTCAAGGCCTTCGCTAGGGGCCAGCTTCTGAGGGGACTCAAAAATTCCCTTGCCCATGTTCTTAAGGAGTTTTTCCACGTCCACACTGCAGGAAATATCGCTCAACGGTCCGTTTATTTTGAGCGGAATCGTTACTCCTTCCGTAGTGATTTCGGCCGTTGCGTCTATGCGCCTGCCAACGTAATTCAAATCTCCCTGACCGCGTCCATTGAGGACTGAACTCGTAATTGTGGAGGAAAAACGGCAGTGCCCCTTACCCAGGGTATAAGGCACCTGGATGCGATCGATGCGCTCTGGCAATACGACTGACGCGAGCTCCCTGGTGTTTTTTATCGCCTTGGTCAATCCGGCGATAGTAACATTGGTTAGTATAACCTGCCCCTTGCCTGTCGCAGACTTCATGATTGCATCTCCATCGCCCCCATTGGCTGTGACGTCCCATGTAACGCTGGCTGAACCAGTCATACCAAAGTCCTGGGCTGCGAGTTTCTGAATTGTGGCAAGCGAAAGTGAGTCTATGGACCCAGAAGTCTGCCATACCTCCTTCTTCATATTAAGGCGTGCCTTAACGTCCGCTTGACTTGCGCCATCTAACACAGCCTTCAAAGGCGAGATAACGTAATTACCGTCCTTGCCCTTCACGGTGCAGGTCAGCTTGCCTATGTTGACACCGTTGCAGATGATGGTGTCGCCCGTGAGAGTGACGTCGAGCTGGGGCCACGCGAACTGCGGCGACGTCGACTGCGTATCAACGCTCTGTGCCTTCTTGTTGTTCCTTCCTTTGCTGGAAGCGTCTTCCCCTTTCTCAGAAGCACGCTTCATAAACGCATTTACGTCGATATCTGCACAATGGAGATTCCCTTTGACAGCCAGAGGTGCAAACTGAACGGTCATGGCGCCATCGAGCCTTGCCTTGTCCGCTCTTGTCTCCAGGGAAGTAATGTTGAGCGCATTATCGGCAAACTCTGTTCTGGCCTTGAAGGTGACTGACTGTACCCCGGAAAGTGCTGGAACTAATCCCGAGGTGGTTGGAGACAGCTCGGCGGAAAGCTCTCCGGCGAAAACCATGTCCATAAAGTTACCCTCGCCCTTCAAGCCTGCCCTGGCCCCCTGGCCCAGAACTTCAAGATTTTCCAGATTGATGCTCCCGGTTCCAAGATTGACGCTTCCAGTCACAGCCAAACTCGTGGGGCCGAGATTTTTGTCGTACAGACCTGCGACAGGCGCGAGTGTTACTTTAAATCCCTGCAGCCTCATTTCCGGCAAACTGGTCCGCACACTACCCTGTATGGCCATATTGGCCTCAATGTACTCGCCAGACGCCTTTCGCACGCTAGCTACGAAGTCTGATTCGATCTCGCCTGTCTCGCCCTGGCCTATATTGCGTAGGGAAAGATGGATCTTGGCAAGGGAAACCTGGTCTCCTGAGGCCTGTATGAGGGTAAACTGTCCGTCCTGTAATACGAGACGCTTAAGCTGCACGGGCAATGGACCAACTCCCCCAGTCGCAGGCTTCTCTTGCGTCTCCTGCACGACAGCGCCCGCGCCTCCGTCTTTTACAGCACTCAGAGTCGTCCGTGCTCCTGTCTCACGGATGGTGATTACAGCGCCTCGCAGCTCCATCTCACTCACTTCCGGCGCTTCGGAAAAGATGGAAGCAAGGCGCACACTGGCATGACCGCTTTTGGCGTTGACGGAAATATCAGACGTCTCGTCTCCCCAGTGCAATCCCTCAAAGCTGACCCCCAGAGGCATAAAAGAAATGGAAGGGGGCGCTGCAAAGGTCAGGGGCTTGCCAGTAGATGTTTGTGAGATCATGTTGGCGTGAGCCAGAACCTTTTCCAATATGACTGGACTGGCGAAATACACGAAGGTCACGCTGGCAACAACAAGAACACACAGCCCAAACATGCTGTATTTCGCTATTTTCCTGGCTTTCATAATCTACCTCGCTTGCTCAGTGCTCAGTGATTCTCCCCTTGCCCGATTTTCGCAGACATCGGATCGCCTCAACTGTATGTTGAAAATCGATGTCGCAAAACTTGTTCCGCAGATATGTTCGGTGAGCATGCCCATGCAATCCCTTGACCCGTGACTTGCGGAAATGACGCTCTCTGTGACCGTGCGGCAGCAAAGGCCAGCTGAGAGGCGAAAGAAGAGGACATCTCAAATCGCACAATGCTGTACATAAAAGCAATGTGTTAAGATGG
>CAZJPT010000226.1:0-3086 GCA_964547835.1 uncultured Desulfovibrio sp. | reverse complement strand
TGGTGCGAATTTGGCGATATCGACCAAGAAGGGCACCATCGTGGTTGGAAATTGTCAGTGCATCTCGATACCCTGATTGAGGAGATTGCCACGCGAATCGTGTCCCTTGTGGATGCGGGCTGGAAACGCGTTCACGTCGTGACGGATCATGGCTGGTTGCTGATGCCCGGAGGCCTGCCCAAGATTGAGCTTCCCGCAGTCCTGACGGAGAACAAGTGGGGACGATGTGCCACGTTGAAGAGCGGTGCTTCGACCGAGGAGCGTCAGTATCCGTGGTACTGGAACCCCGACCGGAATTTCGTTCTTGCCGACGGAGCGAGCTGCTTCAGACACGGGATGGAGTATGCCCACGGCGGACTGAGTCTGCAGGAGTGTCTGACCCTGCATCTGACGGTGACGCAGAGAAAGGCCGTCAGGGCTGTCTCGTCCATCGAACTGACTGACGTGGTGTGGCGGGGACTGCGATGCACTGTTGCCGTGGATGGCGACCCCACGGGACTTACCCTGGACATTCGCATAAAGGCAGGCGATCCCCAGTCCAGCGTTGTCCTCAGCAGCAGAGCGCTCAAGGATGATGGCAGGGCTTCGGTTGTTGTCGAAAACGAAGATCTGGAAGGCCAGAAGGCAATGGTGGTCCTGATGGATGCTCAAGGCGTCCTGGTGGCGCAACGCGATACAGTTATTGGCGGAGGAGAGTACTGATGGAGATGGATCTGCTTGACGAAAAGGCGGCCTTCGAGTTCGAAGGGTATCTGGTTCGCAAGGATCTGGTCCGTACCTTCAGCCGTCAGTTCCCGGTACCGACCTATGTAGTCGAATTCATGCTCGGTCGCTATTGCGCCAGCACCGTGCAGGAAGAACTCGATGAAGGTCTCGAAATCGTCCAGCGCCAGCTTTCCACGCGCACAATCAAGGCAGGAGAAGAGGAGCTCTTCAAGGCCAGGGCCAAGGAATTGGGCGAAGTCAGGATCATCGATCTGATCACTGCCCGCCTCGATACCAGGACCGACTCCTACGTCGCTACATTGCCCAGCCTGCGGCTGACCGACATCCGCATCGACTTCGAGTTGGTGAAGAAGCACGAGCGTATGCTGACAGGCGGTTTTTATGCGGAAATAACGTTGGGCTACGACGCGGCCATCGCCTTGGAAAAAAGGGGCAGGCCATTTGGCGTGATCTCGCTCCGCGAAATCCAGCTCTCCAAGCGCAACGTGCTTGACATCCTGGCCAAGGCCCGCACTGCATTCTCCACGGACGAATGGAAGAACCTGCTGCTTCGTTCCATCGGACTGGAGCCGGGCGGACTTTCCCAGCGGCAACGCGACGTCCTGATGCTGCGCATGGTTCCCTTTGTAGAGCGCAACTACAACCTGGTGGAACTGGGCCCCAGAGGCACTGGCAAGAGCCACCTCTTTCAGCAGGTTTCACCCTACGCACACCTGATTTCCGGCGGCAAGGCTACGGTCGCCCGCATGTTCGTCAACAACTCGAATGGACAGCGCGGCCTGGTCTGCCAGTACGATGTGATCTGCTTTGACGAAGTGTCCGGCATTTCCTTCGATCAGAAGGACGGGGTCAACATTTTGAAAGGCTACATGGAATCTGGTGAATTCAGCCGTGGCAAGGAGAGCATCAGAGCAGATGGCAGCATCGTCATGGTCGGCAACTTTGACGTAGATGTGGAACACCAGCAGCGTGCGGGACATCTGTTTGGCCCCCTGCCTCCAGAAATGCGGGACGATACGGCCTTCATGGACAGAATCCACGCATTCCTGCCCGGCTGGGATGTTCCCAAAATTAGCAGGGAACTCTTGACCATGCACTTTGGTCTGGTGAGCGACTTCCTGTCCGAGTGCTGGAGCCGGTTGCGTTCTCGAAGTGGATTGAGCCTGATACAGAATCGCGTTTCCTACGGCGGCGCCCTGTCCGGTCGCGACAGCAACGCAGTCAACAAGACAGTCAGCGGCCTGCTCAAGCTCCTTCATCCAGAAGAGGGTGACATCCCCGACGAAGATGTCGAATGGGCCGTCCGTATCGCCATGGAGGCAAGACGCCGCGTCAAGGAACAGCAGAAGCGCATCGGCGCCGCGGAATTTCGCGCTACCCGTTTCAGCTATGTCATGGGAACCGAGGGAGTGGAAAAATTTGTCTCGACACCCGAACTGCAAAGCGAAAACCACATTGGTGCAGAGCCCCTCGAAGCTGGCCAGGTGTGGACCATATCCCCTGGGTGTGGAGATGAGTACCCGGGACTCTATCGTATCGAAGCCAACGAAGGACCAGGCTCCGGCGTCAAGATTCTCAACAAGCCCGTGCCGCAGGCGTTCAGGGAAAGTCTGAGCTACGCGGAACAAAACCTTTATGCCCGCGCAACACAGCTGGTCGGAGACAGGGATCCACGTCATCACGAGTTCTCCGTCCAACTCCGTGCTTTCGATGCATCGAAGTCCGGGGCAGGACTTGGCGTCGCCTCACTTATAGCGCTCTGTTCAGCTCTTTTGAAGATGCGTGTACGCAGCACTCTCGTCATAGTTGGCGGGATCAATTTGGGCGGCTCTCTGGAACCCATTCACAATCCCGTAACCATTGTGGAAACTGCTGTGGAGAAAGGCGCTTCTGACATTTTGATGCCTGTTTCATGCCGCCGCAAACTGATTGATCTTTCCGATGACATGGCAACAAAAATTGCCATCCATTTCTATTCTGATGCTGGTGATGCACTTGTCAAATCAATTGCTGAATAAAATCAATTGCTGGTGCGCCACGAAAGCTGGCGGAAACATGAAGATTGTCATTTCTCCCCAGATAGAGCCTGGTCAGCCCTCTGGAAGCAAATCACACGTGCATGACTGCGGAGTGTCCGAAGCGAGGGAGGACGCGGCATAGGAGCCATTGGCGGGTTTCATTTGGTGAGGTCACAGAATGGTGCATCCATGGCCTTGGGCATTGAGCCTTGTACATGTCCCCGAGCCTGTTGAGCCTGGAGGCGAATTTTCCTTTGAGCGTGGAGAATTGGCAACAGGACCAGTGGCAATCGGGTAGGAGGGGCGATTGCTCGCCCCGTCCTCCCACACCACCCACCGTAC
>CAZJPT010000225.1:0-3095 GCA_964547835.1 uncultured Desulfovibrio sp. | reverse complement strand
GTGAATTTTTGTCACCCGATTAATTCCCTAAAATCCGGAGAAGTTCGGGACTATCTTCCCAGCACCTATGCCGATGAATGAAATTGTTGAAATCACTCTGCCCAATGCCGGTTAAAGCTGCACGCGGGCGTAATACACCCTGCCCCCGCGCTCAACAAGCATCAGTACAGCATTGGAAAGCCGCTCTGTACGGAAGGCTGCAGCCACGCTGGCAAGATCGTTCACTTCCATGCCGCTTATGCCGCGCAGGATGTCGCCTTTGCGCAGCGCCGCAGTAGGGCCGCCGCGCTCCACATCCTCAATGACCACGACGCCACGGCGCTGCCGCACGGCAAAACCCCATCGTCTGCGCATAATGTCCAGCGCACGCTCGTCCGGAAATGCCTCGGGCTTCACGCGGATGCGCGAAGTCGTGGCATAGCCGTCACGTGCCCTGAGCACTTCCAGAACAAGTGTACTGCCCTCGGTCTGGTTGCGAAGCAGATCCAGGTACTCACGCCGGCTGCTGAGATGCCTGTCGCCGATGGCGACTATGACATCACCAGGCTCAAGCTGCACAGAGGCTGCCGGCGTCCGCCTGTAGATGCCTGTAACGACAAGGCCGCCGACACGGCGCAGCCCCAGTTCCATGGCAGTGCGCTGATCGATCTCAGCGCACTGCAAACCAAGCCACAAAGGCGAAGCGCGCCTGCCATCCAGAAGGTTGTTCATTATGAGGCGGGCCTTGTTGATGGGGATGGCAAAGCCTATTCCCCAGCCCTTGCCGTAGATGGCGGTATTTATGCCCACAAGCGATCCGTCCAGATTAATGAGAGGACCGCCCGAGTTGCCGGGGTTGACGGCCGCATCCGTCTGAATGAGATCCGTGTAGACCCCAGATTCCGTTTCTATGGAACGGCCTGTGGCAGAAACCACGCCAGTCGTCACTGTATGCGTAAAACCAAAGGGATTGCCTATGGCGATTACTGTCTCTCCAGGCTGCAGGTCCGACGAGTCGCCAGGCTTGAGCTCCGGCAGATTTCTGGCTCCCTCCAGCTCCAGCACAGCCAGATCAAAGTCCGGATCCGCGCCACGCATACGGGCCTTGAACTCACGACCGTCATTGAGACGCACCTGTATCTCCGTGCCGTTCTGCACCACGTGCGCGTTGGTCAGCACAAGAGCCTTTTTGCCGTCGACAATGACACCCGAGCCAAGGCTGGTGCGCCTGCGCATTGTCCCTGGCATGCCGAAGTCCCCGAAGAACTGCTCCAGAGGAGAGCGCGGTCTCCCGCGCACAAAGGTGCAGGTAATGTTGACAACAGCCGGAGAAGTCCTGTTTACCACCTCCACCACAGGCGTGCGCCGTACGCTGGAAATAGCGCTGGCTCCCTCAGGAGCCAGGACAAACAGGAAGACAAAACAAAGAAACAGGCCGGAGAGCGCAGGCCGACGCACAGCGATCACGACAGGACTCCCGCCGGCAGCAATGCCGGCATCCATGGATGAAGGACAGAAATGCACTTTCAGCGTGCAGGCCGCATCTTAAGGCAGGAAAAAATGTTGCCATGCCTTTCGGAAAGAATGAGGCCGGCCAGCGTCAGCGCCATGCCGGTGGCAGACAAGGGCGTCAGCTGCTCACCCAGAATGATCACGGCACCAAGCACCGTAACCACTGGACTAAAATACACGTAGGCCGTGCACCTGACAGCACCAAGTACATTGAGGGCGTAGTTCCAGGTGATAAAGCACGCGGCAGAGGCCAGTCCGCCCAGAAAAAGAAAATTGGCCCAGCTCACCGCATCCGTGAACAGCGGCGGTGTAAGTGGCGCTTCCTGGAAGGGAATGCCCAATGCAGCGGTGACAAGCCCCCAGAGCAGGATGCGCCGTGTGGCGAGCAGCAGGGGATAGCCCCTGTTAAAAAGAGTGCGCGTGACAGCAGAGTACACAGCCCAGCACAGAGCCGCGCAGAAGGAAAGCAGATCACCACCGAGGCTGAGCCCCAGAGCCGTAACTCCGTTGAAGGAGATGCAGGCGATGCCGGTGATGGCCACCACGAATCCCGTAAAGAAGTTGGCGTAGAGCTTTTCCTTGAGAACAGCGCAGGCCACAAGCCCTGTGAAGAAGGGCGTTGTCGCGACAATCAGGCTTACGTTGGAGGCATAGGTACAGGTCAGCGCGACATTCTCAAAGAAAAAGTAAAGACTGACACCTGTCATGCCGGCCAGCATGAAGAGCAGCTCTGTTTTCCAGCCACCTTTGTGCCTGAAGATGACCGGCCGCAGAAGCATCATAATGCCGATACACAGCACAAAGCGGTAGACGGCAATTTCCAGGGGCGTATGCCAGGCCAGCAAAATCTTGGTGGAAACGAAGGTCAGGCCCCAGACCACTGCCGTCCCCAGCGCCGCCGCATGCGCCAGTACAACGGAATAATTTTTCATGCCTGCCTCTTCAACGCGCTAGCGCGCATGACGCTCCATGCCAAGTTCGATGAGACGGCCCAAAAAGGCCGGGAAGGTGTAGCCCGCCGCGGCAGCAGCCTTGGGCATGAGACTGGCTGATGTCATGCCAGGCAGGGTGTTGACCTCAAGAACATGGAGCGAGCCGTCATCGCCCATGATGAAGTCCACGCGGCCATACTCGTCAAGTCCCAGCGCTCTGACCGCAGTCAGAGCATAGGCGCACACTCGCTGCGACACCTCCTCGGGAATGGGTGCCGGGCAGATCTCCAGCGCGCCCCCGTCGGCGTACTTGCTCTCGTAGTCAAAGAAATCCCCCTTCTGGGGCAGGATGAGAATGGGCGGCAAGGCCGTCGAGCCCACAATACCGCAGGTCACGTCGCGACCAGGCAGAGCGGGCTCCAGCAGGGCGCTCTCGCCGTGAGCAAAGATCTCCGCAAGCAGCGCATCGAGCCGGGCGCGGTCATCTGCCCGTCCCAGGTGCAGAGATGAGCCTCCTATATTGGATTTGACGAAGAGCGGATAGGGAATATTCGGTTCCCAGCCATGGGCAGGAGCCTGGGGCAGGTGTTCCCAATCGGCTGTAGGCAGTCCGGAGTAGCGAAAAATCTGCTTGGACGCCGCCTTGTTGAGGGCCAGAAAGGAGCCCGCAGG
>CAZJPT010000224.1:0-3111 GCA_964547835.1 uncultured Desulfovibrio sp. | reverse complement strand
GCGGAGGGCATTTCTACGCATGTCGACCGCCCCTGTCAACACTTTTTCAAAAAAAGTTTCCTCTGCCGGCGCTCAGTTCTAAAAAGCATGTCATCACAGTAATTTACTGACTTTCAGCGCAGAACCACCAGACTCTGCCCTACGCGCACATTCTCAGAGGTCAGCTTGTTCCAGCGTTTGAGATCGTCCACGCTCACGTTAAGCTTGCGGGAGATTTTGTACAGGTTATCTTTGGGCTGTACACTGTAGGCCACGGTTTTCACACCTTTCTGTCCAGTCTTCTGGCTTGCGCTTTTCTTACTGTCAGGGATGGCCAGGACATGACCGACGCGGATGGCATTCGCGTCGGCCAGACCGTTCGCAGCCATCAAATCCGCCACCGTGGTCTTGTGCTGGCGGGCCACCTTGTACAATGTGTCGCCAGGACGCATGGTGTAGCGAACTGTACCTCCGGACGCTGCCTGCTTGCCGGACGGGCGGGTGCTCTTCCCGTTGGCGGCCTGCACGCTTCTGGACGCACTTACCGGATTGCTGGCAAAAACAATGGCTTTTGTGCCTGCGTGCGAAGGTACATAGGCACTTGTAACATGCTTTTTGTGTGAAATGGTCTGTTTAAAATGTGGATTATGGGTTTTGAACTCGTTCCAGCTCAAGCCACAGGCCGAAGCCATGGCCTTAAGATCGGTGTTGGGCTTGAGACGCACCTTGGTTACCTCCAGGGCATCCGCAGGATTGAGCGGCGTGAATCCCAGAGAATCAAGATTTTCCATAATGGCTGTTATGGCCAGAAAACGCGGCACATACTGGCAGGTTTCGTCCTTGAGTCTCGTTTGCTCGTCCAGCTTGCCATTCTTCCTCAAAACTCCGAAGAATGTGGTCTCGCCTGCAGCCTTGCAGGCTCTGGCCATCTTGCCTTCGCCGGCATTGTACGCTGCGATGGCAGTGGGCCAGTCACCAAACTGATTGTACAGCTTCTGCAGATAGTCGGCTGCGGCTATGGTCGCACTGTAAATGTCCAGACGTTCGTCACCATACTTGTCCTGGGCAAGACCGTACTTGATGCCGGTATAGCTCATAAACTGCCAGGCGCCTGCAGCTCCGGCCCCGGAGACGGCCGTCGGCACATAACCGCTCTCGACAATGGCCAGATACGCCAGCTCCTCGGGCATTCCCCGGGAACGGAAGACCTCGCGCGTGTACGCCAGGTATTTCCCGGCGCGCTGCGAATTGATTGTCATGGTCTTGCGACCGCGATGGAGATAGAACGATGCCTGCGCCTCAACAAGCGGTCTGGCGTACTCCGGAACTGAAGCGGCTATTTTGCCCGGATTCTGTGCAAGGATGGCTCGCTCCCGGGCTGTCAGCTCGCTGGCGTCCATTTTACCGAAGTCCGACGGATTCAGCGCATTCTGTTTGCCAGCGCAGCCAGACATAACGAACATGAGAAGAAGTACTGCGAGGACCCTGCTGAAAATCGCTGCTCTGTTATCGTAGCTGGCCATTCTTGCACCCTGTAATCTGTTTTCTTGCGCTGTGACGAAAATGTGGGGTACAAGCCCGTCATCATCTGACTCACGGCAGGAATTACTATGGAAAAAGATTGTTTTATCCTTCCCGGACTTAAACCAGTCCTCGAGCTTCTGCGCGATACGCCGGATCGTGTGAACCAGGTCTTCTGTCGCAAGGGCGGACGCTCGGCTGAGCTCATTGAGATCCAGAACCTGTGCCACAAAAATCACGTTCACTGCGTGTTTGTGGAATCTTCAGCACTCGATCGCCTCTGCCGTGAGTCAGGCAGCAAATACACAACACAGCACCAGGGTGTCGTGGCGAGACTTGCCAGTATCCCGCTCCTTCCCCCTGAAGAACTTCTGCGTGCTGTGCCCATGGCCCCGCTGCCCGTTGTGATTGCCCTTGACCAGGTCAGGGATCCGGGCAACGTGGGAACGCTCGCCCGCACTGCGTATGCGCTCGGCTGCGCAGGCCTGCTGATGCCGGAGCATAATTCCGCCTTCCTCGGTCCTGCTGCCCTTCGTGCCTCGGCCGGAGCACTGGGCCGCCTGCCCGTGTCCCGAGCCACCAATCTCGCACGGACGCTCGACACGGCCGAGGAGCTGGGGTTTGCCATCTACGGAACAGGGGATGGGCCTGTCGATTCCCTCGTGAACCCCTATCTCCAGGGACTCACAATGCCCGCCGTGATAGTGCTGGGCAGCGAGGACAAGGGGCTGCGTCCTGGTGTTGCCAAGAGATGCCACCACTGGCTGAACATTCCCTTCGGCCGTGATTTTGACTCTCTTAATGTGGCGCAGGCCGGCGCTATACTGCTGGCCCTTGCTGCGGCTCACAAGACGCGTCTAAAATCCCTATCGACAGATAGCCGCAATCCTTAAAGGCACGATCTCAACATTTTCCTGATTTTTCTCACGCCATGCCCTGAACGCGACAGAGCCGGCCTTCAACATGAAAATCGAAGGTCGGCTCTGAACATGAAGCTGTATGCCCTGCTTGAATCCGTTGTGGTGGTACATGTCACCTGCGGGAGCTGAAGACAAATGCGGTCTGCGCCGGGCGATAAGGATGCACCCGATCCTGCTGACATGCAGGTTGAATTTGTGGTCCTTTACCGACCTGATGCAGGGGGCGAGCAAGATGCCTGTTCGATGAGCGTCAGGACCTCTCACGCTATTGCGAACTGAAGCGTCAGGCCATCGAAACTCGCGCTCAATTGGACTGGAACTCCCGCCCCCCTGCATCATCACCGGGGCAGGAAGATTCTGCTATGCGGCATGCGGCACAGGCTGGCGTTTGCGCAGAGCCGTGTGCCCGGTCTGCGGCTCGGAGGAAAAGGGCGTCATGGGCGTCTTCTGCGACACCGACAACCAGTGCGTGCACGTCCTGGTGTTCGGAGTGCAGCACGTACTCTGTGGGACTCGGCCTGCGGGTCATATCGCCTCTCCCGGCCCCCGACATCATGGCCTTTGCCATGGTTCAGCTGGACATCCGCGCCGCTGAACAGGGACTTTTCCCCATGTGCCGCATGGTGTCGAACTCGACAAAGCAGACAATCCCGCTCTCCACAGCATGGCACACGTGCTGCGGACACAATTT
>CAZJPT010000223.1:1919-3142 GCA_964547835.1 uncultured Desulfovibrio sp. | reverse complement strand
GCCAACGACATGCCTGTGTCGTTTCCCGTTGACGTAGTAGTACTTGGAGACCTGCTTGGACTTCCAGTTGACATAGCACCCATTTGGAACAGGGATGGCCGGGAGCTCGGTGTAGATATGACCCATAAATACCTCCATTTTGATTGTGCCCAAGAGAATAATTTATTCTGCCATTTTTACGAAAAACATGCAATAAAAAAATTGGGCATTTGCCAAAGATTTCAGCAATGCCCAACTAATGACTTGGAGGTAAAAGTGGTGTATTCAGGGAGTCAGTGTTCCAGTTTCACGAAAATTTAGGAGTATATTCCTGCATGTTGTCCTCCATGTGCTTTTTTGATTTATGGTGTCCTGTCAGGAGGGAATGCGGTATCTTCAGACTAGCGGAAAACGCTTTTGCGCACATAGACCCTGCCGTCCATGATGCGCCTGGCCGTGCGATAGGCTCCAAGACGGGTTATGGTCACGCCGCCTGGTTCATTTGGGGACGATTCAGCTGCTGCCTCAACAGGGACTATTCCCGACGGGTGACCGATGCGTATGATACTGTCAGTTCTGCCTCGCTCAGAGAGAACTTCCCAAGGAATTGAACCTGGAATGCGGCAGGCCGCTCCAGTGCACACAGTGCCTGTGACAGGATAGGTTTTGTGCATGCGCAGCATGAAAAGCAGTCTGGAAACAATGTCCGCGTCGCCTGCTTCCACATTGCGTCCGTTGATGGCTGTGTAGCTCGCCGGGGGACTCACAATGGCAAAGAAGGGGTTGTAGGGACTCTTGAGGCTTGCCTCTTCGGCCAAGCCCACAAGGCCGCACATCACTGCGGCCTGACTGCGGATTTTATCGATCGTGGCCATGAGTTCGGCATTGCCTTCTATACAGGCCGGGCTTTCTGTCCCCTGCATGCCCAGATCTGCAGCACGGATAAATACAAGAGGATTGCCGGCGTCCACAAGGGAGATTTCATACTCCTTGTTGCCTGCCACAACCTTGTCACGCACGTTGCCGGTAGGCAGGAGTTTTCCGGTAATCCCCCCTGCCACGTCAGACCAGTCAAGGGTGATGCGGGCACCTGTTCCAGGACAACCGTCTATGGCGTAGTCGCCTTCAACGCAGGCCCTGCCTCCGGATACCGGCACTTCCGCGGTAAGCATGCGACCGCAGTTTGTCATGTGGATGTGCACCGTGGTCACCGGCTCCACCGGTGTCACAAGGCCCTCGTCAAT
>CAZJPT010000223.1:0-1909 GCA_964547835.1 uncultured Desulfovibrio sp. | reverse complement strand
TGTAGTCCACAAAGGCCTTTTCGAAGCTTACCTGCCCGAAGGTATAGTCCACATCACAATCCTTCCTCGTGGAGGGGCCGATTATGGCAAGCTTGCTCGTGAGCACATCCGCTCCGCCAAGACCGTCTATCTGCCTGATGTCCGGACTTCCGAAGATTGCGAGAATCACTTTATCCCGCAGCTCGGGGTCCTTTGGCAGGTCATTGTCGTGCAGGAAAATTCCTTTGCTGGTGCCGCCGCGCACGATGGCGCAGCGTATAGTTTCCATATCCGGGTGCATGTTCACTCCTTTTGGGCGATGGTGGTGGCAAGTGCCACGGAAGAGGGCCACCGAGGCGCCGACCGTGGGATTGCTGCCCATGCCAACTTGACACTCCCCACGCCTGCAGGCGGGTGCTTCCCGCTTCTTCCATCGCAGCCTCCCCGGCTTTCGCCTCGAAGGTTCTGCACAATGTCCACAAGCGTAGATTCAGGCATGTCCACCTGCGTACGGCTGACTCCTTAAACTTGAGGATTTCTGGCGCAGCATAAGCTGCATAGCTGGCTTGACGGATGGAACCTGTCTATTGCGATTATCTGTCTGCCGTACCACGCAGCCATATATTCCAGCTGCCGTCTGAACTCGCCGCTCAGGATGTCTTCTGGGGGCAGCGAAGCAGCGTACAGGAAAAGAACCAGGCTGGAGGTCGCAGTGTTGTTCTGGTAGAGAAGGATACGTGCCGCCTGCAGGCATATGGCGGTATGCTGACAGCCTGACCTGTGTCAGCACAAAAAAGGAGCTTCCTGTGAAGACAAACAGCAAGGAACAGGGACCGTCCGTCCCAGTTTTTCAAAAACCGGAAAACATCATCGCCCCCGGGCAGATGGTGCATCAGATAATGGAAAGGACCTTTGTGTCCGACGCGCAGGCCGCACGCAGACTTGGTCTCAGTGGGGAGGAACTGGCGAGCTTCTACACGGGTGGGCTCCCTCTGACCCGGGAACTTGCCTGCAGACTCAAAGAGGCTACGGGTTTCACGGCCTCGTATTGGGAGGCCTTTGAGCGTCAATACCGCCGCCGTCTCAAGAAGTGGCTGGAAAGCCATGAGGCGGGCGCTGACAACTGCACCGCGTGTTGAAAATGACAGGGGCGGGTCTCTCCGTTGCCGGGGAGGTCCGCCCTGCTGCCTGCTCATCGTGCCGGCGTTAAACCGGGAAACAGGACATATCCCGGCGCATGAGCAATCAGCCCGCAATCCCGGAAGTCAGAATACTTGATTGTAGTGCGGGGGCGGCTCATTGGCCGGCAGTTCCCCGCCAGGGCCCACCAGCCCCTTGAGTTTGTCCAGATCGCGCTCAGCTCTGGCCAGTGCCTTTTCCAGCCTGTCGATCTGCTTTTGCTGGAAAGTGAGGGCCTCATTCAGATCCTCAACGCGCTGACGCAGGAAGTAGTTTTCTTCCTCCAGGCGATTGACGCGTATTTCCAGGAGACTGACGCCCATGTCACTTGTCCTGCGGTCTGTCGAAACTTCCCACGCCTGAAGGCTGGGGGTTCTCGCTTTTTCCACCACAGCCTCTTTGGCTTTCGCTTCCTGAGGTCCTGCATTAATATCCGCGAGCGTAGATTCGGCCATATTCTGCCTTGTGCGAAAAATAATGTGCAGAATGCAGATACGCAAACAGAAATATCCCGCTTGCGGGAGCGGCTTATATCCCCATCGCTCAAGCGGGGGCTTTACGCCTCATCTGCTGACGGCCGGCAGGCCGGCGCCGTCAGGCGGTGTCACCCTGGGCAGTCCGCCTGTCCGGGCGTCGTCGGGCATGCCGCTCCCCTGACCGGAACGGCCCATGGAATGACCTATGGCAAATTGTTGCCACTCCTGGCGGCTGATGCGGCCGTCATGATCGGTGTCAATGGAGTCAAACGCGG
>CAZJPT010000222.1:0-3162 GCA_964547835.1 uncultured Desulfovibrio sp. | reverse complement strand
TAAGATCCACAATAGCCGCGGCCACTGCCTTGGTTATCGCTTTGGCATCCATTTTCTTCTTCAAGCGCCAGCGCTGTTTTTCCACCTCGCTCATGGCTTTCCAGCCACGACGCATACGCGCCCAGCTGTTTTTCTTCTCTGCGGACATACTGCCTCCATAGGGCAAACACTTTTACTCTGGTGTTGTGGCCTGCGAACCGCGCCAGACCATTGTCCTGCCTGCAGCGCAGCCGCCCTTTTCATGTTTTAGGTGTAATTCAGACAAGATAGCGGCGTGCTGTCACAAAGTTGCGCCTGCTGAATGAATTGCGCAGAGAAGAGAGGCACACGCTCTTCCCCCGGCCTGGAGCGTGCACATAGACACCCTTTCCAACGTACAGTCCTGTATGCCAGCCGCTTGGCGAGGCAGCAGAACGAAAAAGAAGAACGTCTCCGGTCAGCAGATGATCACGCACATGCATGCCACCCCTTCCCTGCGCCAGCGCCTGCCTTGGCAGCCGCATTCCCACTCTTGCATACAGCCAGACCACGAGTCCCGAGCAATCAAAGGCCCCGGGGCCGGCAGCGCCCCAGCGATAGGGCCTGCCGAGGACCAGGCGCACGTCGCGCAGCAGATGACTGCGCTTTTCCACGACAGCCTCCGCAGGCTTTTTCTCCGTCCCGGCATAAATTTGTTCTGGAAAGAGACCATATGCCGCAAAGCCGGCAAGAAAGGTCCTGCGCGACATCAGGACAGAAAGGGGAGCACTGCTCCCCGAGGTCGCCTTGACCATGAAAACTCCGTTTATTTGCCAGTAGCAGGTTTTTTATCAGTGCAACCATTGGGGGACAGGAAGAAGCCTGTGCCGGACTACAGCATACAGCAGACGAGCTCCGCGCAGGCCAGGAACACTCCACCATCAGCCCCGTGACGATCTGCATATCGGCATATCTTATCTATATAGGCTTGTCAATATAAAATTTTTTTCTCTCGCCCATTGCCCCATTTGTGTGCCCTGTCGCAGGTGCCGGGTATGCAGGGCGGCACTGTGGCAGCGCTATTTTTTCTGCAATCGCATCTAGTTAGTCTTCAATGGCGGCAACACCCGGAAGGGGCACATGCGGACTGCAATCCATCGCCCCTGGCTGAAAAGGACATTGAATGCTTTCTTTTCTTTTTTTTGGCACTTTATTCTAAAAAATCTTGACACGCTGCTCGCTGTGCTGCTAGTAGATGTGCATCTGCGAAGGGTGGTTCGCACGAGGTCGATCAAAAACCTGTTCAAACAAAACATATGCCGCCAGCTCTCTGGTGGACACGCAGCCCGTCCCAGTCAGGACGGGAGGAGAACATCATGCCGTCACGACGTTTCCCCGTCGCGGCCGGTCTGCTCTTTTGTCTGCTTATGCCGACGCATTTAAACGCAGGCACAGCTCCCGCTGTCGACCTGCCTGGAAGTACTGCGGACACGAGCGCAGAGGCCCGGAGCGCGCCTTTGGGGACGGCCTCTGCCAGGAGAAAGCCGTTGCGCAGTATGCAGCCAGCCACAGCGATAGAGGCAAATGAAGCAGACAGCGCAGATGCAGAAGAAGAGCAACGGGTCCAGGATGAGGGCCTTGTCGCGGCGCTGCTGCGCCTTGCCCTGCCGGACATCGACTGCGAGCCGCTGCCCATACGCCTGGAAGGAAAGGACAAACGGCCGTCCATGCCGGCCACAGGTACAAACATCCCAGCCTGGCGGCCAATTAACGACAAGGAGCTTGGCAATTGTGTGCGCAGGCTGGCCACGGCCAGGCGCGTGAGTCGCGCAGCCGTAGAAAGACTACTCAACGATGCGGCCGGCATCTGGCTCTCAAAACCGGAGCGTGCCACGGGACGACACCTTCTGCTGCTGTTCAGCCAGCCGCAGTGCCCCTACTGCGTCAACGCAGTCCGTTATCTGCGTGAGACAAAAAGCAGCGTGCCGGTTCTCATGATACCGGTAGGCCGCTCGCGCCTTGCCGCGTCTGTCTATGAGCATGCCATGGCCGATGGCAAAGCCCATGAGTGGGACGCGGAAAATGCACCTGGCAGTGCCGGAGACGATCATGGCTCTGTCTGTCCTGGTGATCGCGTTGCCCGCTGGCTGGAGGCCGGCAGCCGCTTTCTGGAGCGACAGGCCGGGAAGGACGCCCTGGTGCCAGCCTATGTCTGGGTTGCTGATCACGAGGCAAAACTGGCTGTGCTTGGCCGCAGAGCACTGGAAGCTCTGCTGACAGCCCTCGACGCACGGGAGCAGGCTCTGGCGGACGAGCCTGGCAGAAAACAATGAACAAGACAGGAGAACCACTAACACATGACGACCACCACAAGAGAGGCAGACGCGGAACATGCCTTCAACAAAAAGAGCGGTATGACGTCCATCGCCCTGTTTGAGCTGGATGCGGAGCAAATGGAAGACTTTGTGGCCGGATTCACGGCAGCTGCCCGCAAACTCTGGCCAGGATATGACCCGGACAGGGACAGCGACAGCCTCAGGCCCTTCTGCCGTCCATGGGACAGTGAGCCAGTGGTAATGGAAATGCGTGGCGGGCTCACGCTCTCCCCATGCGAACTCGGTGCCCTCTGGTTTCAGGAAATACGTCGCGAAATGGCCATGACGGGCGTTCCCGGCGAAGATGACATCCGCTGAGAAAACATGACGTTTTGCCGAATTGACAGACCATGACAGCATGACGGCAGGTCCGTCAGGAACCTTCATGAGAAAGGAAAACCCGAATGGAAGAAACAAAGGTACCCAGAAGGCGCGCAAACATGTGCGTGGCTGCAAGGGTGACGGCAACAAGAAGATATTGAAACTGCTTTTTGAACGTGGCTGGTTCGTAGTCCGTTCAAAGCGCCACTATGTTCTCGAGCACACTGAGAGCGCTCAGCACATCACTCTGCCCCGCACCAGCTCCGATCACAGATCGACCATGCAGACGATAACCCTGTTGCGGCGCTGCCTGGGAATTGATTTGCGACCGTACGTCTGATGGCATTCTTTTTCATTTCACAACAATGAAGACCCGAACAAGTACATTTATGACCACCGTGATGTGCTTTTTTGTCCGGGTCTTCAAAACAAAATGTCCATGACGTTTATCCCGTACTTTGTACGAAATAAAATTTTTTAATACCCCTTGTTATCATCACCAAAAAAA
>CAZJPT010000221.1:0-3194 GCA_964547835.1 uncultured Desulfovibrio sp. | reverse complement strand
CAAGAGAAGGCGTCTAACATTTTCAAAATATTTCAAGAATTTTTTTTCTGAGCAGGTTGGCTGCATCAACCAGGTAACTATTTGGAACTACAAAAAAAATGTGAGAACGCCCTCAACGAGGAAGTTCTCCCAAGATGCCCAAGCCGAAGATTCACTCAGGCTACAGCTGGATATTGGTCAGGTTTTGGCTTTCGGTGATTGCAGCGGATTGGGAAGTCTTTATTTAACACAGATACAGGATGCTGAGCTGAGTCACTCGGAAGCTGAGCTCAGGCGAAAGAAACCCCACGGTCGCCATGACGGCTGGCCGTGGGGTCTACCGGGGTGTGCTGGGTAATTACTTCATTTTGAATCCGCTGTTATTTGTGATCAGCTTGCCGGCTGCGGCCCGAAAACCTCGTGTACTGGCAGGATATTTTTGTTGTCGGCTGACAGCGCCCGGCACAATAAAAAAGGGCAGCATGTTTGGCAGATGCTTTATTTCGTGCAGCAATTGGCTTGTGCCATGTTTCAGACGCGGGCGTGCTTGACGCGGTCGCGTTCTTCGGCACGCTTGGCGTTATTAAAACGATCAAGGGTGCCTACGAGGTAGCCTGTGATTCTTCTAATGCGTTCAAACTTGACGCCGGCTCCGATGAGCTTTGTTTCGGGATCGGAAACTACCGTCGTAACTTTAGAATCCATGAGCATAGCACAACATCCTGTCTATATGAGTTGTTACATTTTTGTTGATGAGACGAATATTGTCCGCAACTACGATCTTGTTTATGACATAACATGTTTAAAATACAATCAGTAAACGGTGTCAACCAGATCTGTTGCGCGAAAAGGATGCGTACTTGATCGTCTGTTGAAACGCCGTGTCTCGCGAAGACACATGAACACTAACAGAAAAAGTCTCTCTGTCAACTTCCCTGTCTGACGGCTAAGGAATGTTCCTTGACAGGGGAAAAGTAAATCTTTCTCGGCCTGTTGTCAGAGGAAAATCAAAATTTAGCTCTTGAGCTGGATTGGCTGTCAACGAGCTATCATACTGATTAATATGGAAAAAAATTTTTGAAAAATAATTTAGCTCAGGACCTAAATGAGAAGAAGCCGCTTTGCTGACAATGTGTTCCGGGACTGGCGAGCAGGAGGCGCAGAGCGATTCCAGGCTGTCCGCAGGGCAGGGGTGGATGTCCTGCCCGACGTCTGATTCCTGTTCCATGACGCCCCGGCTGCACGCTGCAGGGGCAGAGCAGCATGGGCTGTGGCATGCGGTGATGTGGAAACAGGACGTGCGCCGTCAGTGACAGGAGGGGCTTGTGCATCCTGTCAGAAGCTTTTGCAGGAAGTTTGGGCTGACCGGGGAGGGACAGGAGCTTGAGGCGGAAAGGCCTTCGTGGCAAGATGCGTGACGTCCGGGAAAAGCCACCGGAAAAATCATGGGACCGTACGCCGGTCAGCACGGAGGAAGGGCAGAATGGCAAGGAAGAAGAGCGACGAGAGCTCGTCCTCTCAGGCATTTGGCGTCATGGACAAGCAAGGGGCTGGCGCTGGGAGTCAGAAGGCTGCGGAGCAGAAAAGCGCACGCCTGCGCGAGCTCAGTGCGGACGGCATGAAACTTAAGTCCCTGCCCGGGGCCGAGCACGATCGGGATCTGTGCACGGCCGCGCTGAAACAGAATGGTCTTGCCCTGCAGTATGTGCCAGAGGCAGACAGGGATATGTATCTGTGTCAGAAGGCTCTGCGCAGCAACGGTCTGGCTCTGGAGTTTGTGCCGCAAAACCTGTGCTCTGGCAGTGTCTGTCGTCTTGCCGTGCGCAATAACGGTCAGGCCCTGCATTTTGTCCCTGAAAGCGTCCTGGACGCGGAAATCTGCCGTTTGGCCGTGAAGAGCGACGGCCTGGCACTGCGCTACGTGCCCGCCACCTTCCTGGACAAGGAACTTTGCCGGCTGGCCCTGCGCAGTAACGGTCTGGCCCTGGAATTCGTGCCGGAAGCCATGCGCACGTCCGAAATCTGCTACGAGGCTGTGCGCAACAACGGCCTGGCCCTGCGTTTTGTCCCCGGGGAGCTGTGTAACCCGCTCATGACAACCAGGGCACTGTTTTCCGCTGTGGTTGATGCTCAGCAGCGCACCACCGTCATCTGCGAGGCGCCGCCGGACTGGGAAGAGCTCAAGGCTGTAAAACCCCGCGACGAGTGGAAGCGGTTTGAGAAGTGGATTGTAAAGCCGTCTGCGAACTTCGCTTTTCCTGAGGAGCTGACTCTGCCGGCAGAGACCATCACGGAATGCCTCATGGATTTGGCAACGCGCTACGTCAATGCCTGCGGCGAAGCAGACTTCGCATCCAGGTCAGCGTCCACCAGGTCCGGCAAGTCCTTCTTCCTCGAGCTGCCGCGAGAAGAGGGCGGTGTGCCGTGGCGCGTCTATGCAGCAGGCCTTGGGCTGCTCATGCAAAAGGAACACGATCAGCGCGGCGTCCCCCTGGCAACAGGCGCCATCGCAGCGGCAATATCTCTTATGGACTGGGCCATGGGCTGGGTAGAGCCGGCCTGAGCAGTCCACAATTGGCCGGGAGGGCTGCATGCAGGGGCATACTGTGCTGCCAGTGCAGCCTTGCAAGGGGACGTTGCGGCTCAGCGTTCGATTTCTGGCAGCTGAAAGTCAGGATCTGTAAGGGGTGGCACCGGGCGTCCCTCGTCCCTGGCACGCTGACGCTCGGCCCAGTAGTTCATGTGCGAGTTGATGCACGTGAGTACAGCCTTGTGCTCGGCGTGGCCAGCTCCCTTTACCTCCATGGGCGGGAAGAAGCGGAAGATGACGTCGATATTCGGATTGATCCTGCCGAGTTCCTTGATCTTCCTGCCCTGTCCCCAGGCGTCGGTCTTGAGGGCCAGGGGCACTACAGGCACCCCGGCGCGACGGGCCAGCTTGACGCCTATGGTATTGAAGTGCGCGGGGTCGAAATGCAGGGAGCGCGTGGACTGCGGGAAGACGATAATGGACACGCCGCGCTTGAGCAGGGCACAGCCGTCGCGCATAATGGTTGTTAAATCGTCACGAGGATTTTTTCTGTCCACCACCACCGGATCGCGCGAACGCATGATGGGACCAAAGAAGGGCATCTCCACGAGGGAGCGCTTGACAATGAAGGTCACCGGCATGCGCGGGCGTACAATGGCCGGCAGCACAAAGGTTTCCAGGGTGC
>CAZJPT010000220.1:0-3206 GCA_964547835.1 uncultured Desulfovibrio sp. | reverse complement strand
AAAAATTGGGGTGGTTCAGCAGGGAGTTGTGTCCTTTTCAGGAAAGTTTAGAACCGACATTGGGCACTTCAATTCAGACAATTTTATGCAACGGGCATGGCGATATAGTTTTCAGAGGAGATCTCAAAACTCTGGATACACCATTTTAACAAAGTGTTTTTATGTGCAGTCTTGTGCGTTTTGAGACGTCCTCTCAGGCAGATAATCGCGTAGCCAATGAGGTCCCATTACCGATAGTATCGGTCCGTGGTCATTTTTCATATATGAAGAATTCTTGATATGTTACAGCTCTTTGATGTGGCTGCATGAAACATACTGCCAGGCGGCTTTTTTGGGGGGATTATGGCTTGCCAAAAACGCCGCATATCAGGCAAACAGGAAATGCGAACATTGTGACTTTGCTGACCACATATGATAAATGACCAAGGCCCGATGGGAGGCGTATTTCTGACGGGCTTCCAGGTCAGCAGACCGTCCGGCACCTGTGTTGCCTGTTTTCTGGCTGACACCAGCTCTTCTCCTGCAGCGACTTGTCGCCTGCTGCCCTGAAGGACCCGAAACCGAAGTCCGCGTTCAGACAAGGGACGTATGCGTTGAACAGGAATTTTGACAAAACGTTTCATTATTTCCGGGCATTTGCCATTTTTTCCGTGCTTGGTGCACATATCTGGTTCGCGCCGCTTCTGGAAGGGCTGGAGAATGAGAAAAGGATGATGGACTGCGTGCGCTCTGTCCTTTTTCATTCCAGTACTCTTTATTTTATCTTCATTTCGGGGTATCTTTTCGATTACGTTAATAAGGCGAGGCCCTTCAACCTGTGCCGCTTTTATTTGAGCAAGGTTAAAAATCTGCTCTGCCCCTACCTGTTTCTCTCCACTCTCTTCGTGGGCTTGTCCATTGTCATGGACAACATGGCCATGCCCATTCCCCCCTTCATCAATCACGGTACCGTTCTCAGGGAGCCCGCTGACATCGCGCTAGCCTATCTCTGGGGAACGGCGTGTGTCACCTACTGGTACATCCCCTTTATTTTGCTGGTTTATCTGGTGGCGCCGCTGCTCTTTCTCATCCGGGGTCGACAGTTCACCGTGTTCACCATCTGTTTTGCGCTGGTTCCCTTCCTTGTGCAGCGCGATGAGCTGGTAGATTTCTTCCGCAACTTCTGCTTTTTCTTTCCGGCTTTTGTGCTGGGCGTTTACTTTTCCCGTAACAGGGATGTCTGCGTGTGCTTCATTGGCAGGCATAAAGTCGTTATTGCCTGCGTAGCTGCGGTGCTCAGTGCTGTACTCTTCATCGATTTCCACGTGAGCATGCTCTCGAGCCCGGAGATCGTCTACTACGTGCAGCGCATGTCCATCGCGTGCCTTGTCATTGTCTTTTTTGAGGAATTTCCCTTTGACAGCGTGCTCGTGGACAAGCTTGCCCAATACAGCTTCTCGCTCTATTTTCTACACGATTTTGTCATGTGGCTCACCGGAGATGTGATCCGTCAGTCGCTTCTGCGTCTGCCAGGCATCGGCCTTTTCTGGTGCACCACCATCACCTTTATAGCGGTGCTTCTTCTCTGCGTTGGGCTTATCTGGTGCGTTCGCCGTGTGAGCGGCCGTTTTTCACGTCGTTTCATAGGCAGTTGACACGTCAACTCCAGCATCGGCCTTTGCAATACCGTGCCTTCATGTCCGGACGGTCCTCCTCCCCTGGAGCAACCGTAATGACACGAGAGCATGCCGGTCGAAAAAACGCACGTCCTGCGTCGCAGGGCTTCTGGCAGCCTGGCAGGGGGGAGCTTGTCTCACAGACAAGTCTTTTGATACAAAATCACGACACGGTCCGGTTTTCTTCCTGACAGCCGCATGTCCGGCAAGACTGCACTTCTCCCTGGGATGAGAGACCGGCCGACGGGGACCTTCTGCTTAGGGTCCGGTATAACTATTTTTATTCAGGAGTCTGTATGAAATTTCGTTCCTCGCTCCTCGCTCTGCTCGTCGCCGTAGGGCTCTGTTTTGGCACAGCTCCAGCCATGGCGGCCGATCAGGGCCCCATTAAGATTGGCGTGTATCTGCCGCTCACAGGCCAGAACGCTTTTGGCGGCCAGCTTGAGCTGGATGGCATCAACCTTGCCAAGGCTGAGATGCCCAGGGTGCTTGACCGTGATGTCGAGCTGGTTGTGGTTGACAACAAGTCCGACAAGGTTGAAGCAGGCAATGCCGTCAAGCGTTTGATTGAACGCGATCATGTCAATGCCATCATCGGCACCTACGGTTCCTCCCTGGCTATGGCCGGTGGTGAGGTGGCAGAAAAGGGCAAGACTCCCGTGGTTGGCACCAGCTGCACCAACCCGCTGGTTACCCTTGGCAAGAAGTTCTACTTCCGTGTGTGCTACATTGACCCCTGGCAGGGCGCTGCAGCCGCAACTTACGTGTATGAGAACCTCAAGATGAAGAAGGCCGGCATCCTCATGGACATGACCAATGACTATGCCGTAGGTCTTTCCTCCTTCTTCGAACGCGCCTTTAAGAAGATCGGCGGCGAAGTTGTCGCCAAGCTGAAATACAGCTCCGGTGACCAGGACTTCACAGCCCAGCTCACCGAACTCATCCGCCTGAAGCCTGATGTCGTCTTCATGCCCGCCTACTTCGCTGAAGGCGCCATCATCATGAAGCAGGCCCGTGAACTCGGCGCCACCTTCCGCCTCATGGGCGCTGACGCCATGGACAACCCCGACACCGTCAAGATTGGCGGCAAGGCAGTAGAGGGCTTCCTGCATACCACCTTCCCCTATGATGCCAAGAAGGCCGACATGGGCCCCGAGGCCAAAACCTTCACCGATGCCTGGTACAAGGCCCATCCCGGCAAGGATCCCAATGTTAACGCAGCCCTTGGCTACAATGCCTACTACGTGATTCTCGACGCCATCAAGCGCGCCGGTTCCGCTGATCAGGAGGCCATTGCCAAGGCCCTGGCCGACACTAAGGATCTGGCCACGCCTCTGGGAACCCTGTCCATCAACGAGACCCATGACGCCGAAATGCCTGTCGGCATCATCGAATATCGCAATGGCGAGCGTGTCTACGTCACCGAGGTTTCGCCTAAGTAATCGTTTATCGTGAAAAGCCGGGCCGGGCGAGCAGCAATGTTCGCCCGGCGCTTACGTGTGCGCCCGGCATGGGCACGTTCTAATGGGTGAAAGTCCCTGGCGCAGGAGG
>CAZJPT010000219.1:0-3228 GCA_964547835.1 uncultured Desulfovibrio sp. | reverse complement strand
GCGGCTGATGACTACGTCATTGACGGCATGCCCGGAATAGACCAGCTGGCCGTAGCGGTACAACCCCCACTTGAGACCGGTCAGGGAACGGTACACGCTCTTCTCTCCCAGCATGCGGGTGAGGTTTTCCTTCCAGTTGTGCGGCTCAAGATCCGAGAGAAAGCCCACGCGGCCAAAATTAATGGACACCAGAGGAATGCGGCTGCCAAAGATACGGCGCGCCACCCCCAGTATGGTGCCGTCGCCGCCCAGCACCAGGACCAGGTCCAGGTCAGGCGCATCATAGAGCGGCGAGTTCTCCTCTGCCGGGATGATGTTCACAGTCAGACAGCGCTCCCCAATCCAGCGGGCAATAACGCGTCCAAGCTCCACGGCCTCGGGAACGCGGGCTTTTGTGACAATAAGTACGCTGCGGAGAATCAGACTGTCCATATTGTTTTTCTATGCCCAATCAAGGCTATTGGCAAGAGGACAGCCGGAAAAAGACGACTCATTCCATGTTCCCCATGCCAGGAATGCGGACTCTGGCAGTCTGATTATGCGCATTCCTGACGACAGGCCAGCAGCTCCCTGGCCTGCATTATACCTGTGCCGCTCTGCCACAGCACACATCTGCGGGGGAAGCCGGCCTGAGCTTTGTAGCGGACTCAGCAGTCCTCTTTGTCGAAACCAGCCTTGTTCAGACACCAGCCGATGGCGCGCATCACAAAACCGGTCAGGACTGCAGAGAGCAGCGTTCCCTCACGTATGCCCACTATGGCGCCTACAAAGACCATATCTATGACAAATGCTGCGGCCACCATGGAGCAGTCTGTGATCACCTTGATGGAACCGAAGCTGTGATGCGTGCGCAGGGTCATGGCTATGACAATGCCGTCACCAGGCAGGACAGTGACGTTGCTGCGTACCTGTATGAGGATACCAGCAGACATCACCACAATGCCAGCCATGAGAACAAGCAGCCGCCAGAAATAGGGCAGCGCACTTAAGGCCGAAGTCAAGTGCAGCCAGACGTCAACGGCCATGCCGAAAATGAACACAGGCGGCAGCTGAAACAGGCTCGAGTACTTGAAATCCGGACCAAGAACAACCTTTTGCAGGGCCACGAGCAGACCGTTGAACATGGCCACGTAAGCGCCCACGCTTAAAGGAATGACAGCATTCAAGGCCAGAGGAATGGTGGTGATGGGTGTTGTTCCCAAATTGGCGTTGGTGACAAGAGCGATCCCGCAGGCAGCGGTGATCATGCCAATGACAAACATCACGCAGCGCAGGGGGAAATTTTTTTTGGACATGGCGGCTCTCCCCGGACTACAAGAAACGGTCCTGCCGCTCTCTGACGCCCGGCTCACTGCAGCATCAATACGATGGCACTCTCTAATCCCGCATACAAAAAGAGTAAAGCCTCTTTCTTCATAACCGGTATTACAGCGTAATTTTCTCAAGTATTATGATATAACGTCCCTTTCTCCCAGAAATCATGCTGCAGCAATCATCTGAAAATATCTCTTCTGCTCAAAAACAGCATACTGCACCAGCAGGGCCTGACTGCAATCATGTGCAGATTTTCTTCACCAGGCTTTGTGACAGACTCAAGGGCTTTTGCCCGTGATGGCTCCAGTGGGCAAAGTTCATCCCAGGCCATGAGTCACAGAATTCCATATGTCTGAACTACCCTGCACAGCTGGAACTCGCCCCGCACACAACATAAAAGAGCCCCGCAGGGCTCTTTTACAGTCGGTGTTTTTGTCGACTTTTTTTGACTTAAAAGCCGAAACGCAGACCGACGCCAAATTCGTGGTTGTAGGGACGAATGCTGACGTTCCTGTTGCCCTGGGAAACCTCGGTGTGACCGAGATCCAGATAACGGTAAGAAACATCAACAGACATGTTTTCATTGAAGCTGTAGGCCACGCCGGCGCCAATCTGCCAGGCAAAATTGGTCACGCGATCGTCAAAGCTGTTGGCGTCGCCGTTGCGGTCATGGTAGTCAACACCGAGGTAGTTAAACGCCATGCCGATGCCTCCACCCACGTAGGGAGTGAAGTCAGTGGAGTTGTGGAAGTCGTAGTAGGCGTTCAGCAGCAGCGTCGTCGAATTGGTGGTCAGGCTGGTCGTGCCTCTGGGGCCGGCTTCCTCATATTCGCTGTTACCGCGCAGGGCCAGTTCCACGTCCACGCGCACTGGGACCATGTAGACAGGCCACAAGTCGTAGCCCGCTGCCAGTGCGCCACCCAGGGTAAACTGGGAGTACTCACCAAAACCCGTGCCGGCCAGCGAGTGCGAGCGCTCCACTGTCCCGGTATTCTGGACGGTCATCAAGAACTTCGGGGTGAGGTAAAAGCCTTGGTAAGCGGAGGAGGTGCTGGGAGCCAGAAGAGCCATGGCCAGCACCAAAGCTGTGATCCAACGTTTCATGTATGCCTCCAAAAAGTTTTCCTGTGCCCGACAGGTTTAGTTGACATAACAGGAGGATCCCGCAAAAGTCAATCGCATCCCTGCACGCAGTACCCTGTTAAGTATTTGTATCACTTTGATATAACCTAAGAGTTGGCTAAAAGTAGAACTACACACTGCACCCGAGTGGCTGCCTCATTTGCCGGTAGCTATTCAGGTCGATGCGAGTCGGGATGACGATACCTGCCTGTTTGAGGAAAGTGCTCGCTTGGTTGTTCGCTCTTGCCACAGTGCCTCTGTCTGGTGTCGACCTGACGCACATAACATCCAGTCTTCACAACTGATCTTGCTGCCATCCCTGGCTATACTGTGGATAATGTGTGCCCAAAGGCGCTGGCACTGTGATTTCTTCGAAAAAACACCCCTCAGGACCTCGTCCAGTCCCTGTTTTTTCATAAAGTCCAGCAGGAACCACCCATCACCGAAAGTCGTGTGGCTCTCTGGTTCAACATCAGTTGTGTGTGGTGGTAACCTAGGATCGTCAAGTTCCACATCCTTGAACTCGTTTGTGTGAGAACTGTACTCGACAAGTCCCCACAGTGGAGACTGAAAGATTCCTGTTTTCAGCTCCTTATCCAAATAAAGCACCTTGCCAAGCTTCTCAATGACGGAGTGTTTAGCGTGGTTTTTTTCACCAGGAACATACGTCGTGTCAACGATAGCAGCAGAGCCAGATTTAACCTCTCCATTCTCGTCGCGAACCAATTTTTGTACCTTAATCTGTATTTCCCGGGTAGATTTTCTAACCATGAGAGAGTGTGATTTTATCGG
>CAZJPT010000218.1:0-3278 GCA_964547835.1 uncultured Desulfovibrio sp. | reverse complement strand
AGCAACAGGCTACGAACCTGTGTGTCGGGAGTTCGAATCTCTCCGGGCCCACCATACAATAATAATTTCATTCTTTTTCCCTTGAGTGGGCTCGTAGCTCAGTTGGATAGAGCAACAGGCTACGAACCTGTGTGTCGGGAGTTCGAATCTCTCCGGGCCCACCACAAAGATGAAGAGCGCAGAGCGCGGTTGACCTGCAAGGGCCGACCGTTTTTTTTTGTCCTTTTGCAACGGCATGCCGGGAAAGTGCTGTCTGCTGGAAGCTGGCCGGAATGAAGCAGGCAGAAGCTGTCAGTTCTGACCAGGACATCCTGCTAAGCTGTTTCTGTTCAAGTCGCTGCAAAAAGCCATGAACAGGCACCTGAGGAAGGGGCCGGGTTCTGCTGTGCATGACACGAGCATGCTCGTTGCTCTGCCCCGGCGGGATCAGGCGGAGTTCAATTTATCCGTCCTGTGTCCGGCTCGAAGGCCCGGAAGATGGCTTCACACTGTGCCCCCGGGGCAAAGCCTTCCCAATGGAGATTCCCTGGCGGTGAGGAGCATGACCGTTCTCTATGGCTTTGCTTGTCGCTGCGTTTTTCTCATGGGCTTTCCCACATGCTGCGTCTGATGGAGGCCAGCCCCCATGGCATGCCCAAAGACCCCCTCAACGGCAAAGGCCTGCCTGGGCGAAAAGCGATGTGGAAAGATAGCGCTCGCCTGTGTCGCAGGCAAAGGTGACGATGGTTTTCCCCCTGTATTCCTCGAGACCGGCCAGCTGCAGGGCAGCGCACACGTTGGCACCGGTGGAGATGCCGCACATGACGCCTTCAACAAGTGCAATATCACGGGCGGTCTGCACAGCGTCATCGCTCTTCACAGTCATAATGGCGTCAATCAGTCTTCTGTCCAGAATCTCGGGCACAAAGTTGGCACCAATACCCTGAATGTCGTGCGGGCCTGCGCGGCCTGTGGAGAGCAGAGGCGATTCGGCCGGTTCCACAGCAATCACCTTGACGGAGGGAACACGTTCCTTGAGAAAGCGCCCTGCGCCCATGAGGGTGGATCCGGAGCCCGCGCCGGCCACAATGACATCAACATTGCCGGCTGTGTCGGCCAGGATTTCTGGTCCGGTGCTGATGTAATGCGCCTCCGGGGCTCTGGGGTTGCTGAACTGCCCCACCATGAAGGCGCCACGCTCGGCCACAATTTCGCGGGCCTTTTCCACAGCGCCGTTCATGCCTTTGCTGGCAGGTGTGAGGACAAGTTCAGCCCCGTACGCAGCGAGCAGTTTGCGGCGCTCCATGCTCATGGACTCGGGCATGGTGAGCACGGCGTTGAGTCCCATGGCCCGGGCGCACAAAGCTATGCCTATACCCATGTTGCCGCTAGTGCCTTCGACTACGGTACCGCCAGAGGTGACGCTGCCGTCAGCCAGGGCACAGCGCAGCAGATGCATGGCCACGCGGTCCTTGATGGAACCGCCAGGATTACGGGTCTCCAGCTTGAGGAGAATATTGGCTGGCAGGCTGCCTGTCAGTTTGTTAAGAGGCAGCAGGGGCGTCTGTCCGATGGCGTTGAGTACGGAAGAAAGCATATGAGGTTATCTCCTTGCGGCGGCGGGTGGAGCCGGCCACTGGGAAATTGTTCCAGACCCCGGTCCTGTGGCTTGAGTCAGCTGACGAGACGGGGGGTGATGCGGTTATCCTGTGCTGTCTTAAGCGTGATGATGGCGATTTCCGTGGGAATGCCCAGGCGTATGGCAAAGCCCGGCCACTGCGAGGCGCCGCTGGTGACGTAGAGAGCCATGTCGCCGACTTGATACCAGTCACGAACAAAACCATTGTTGGCGCGGGCTACGAGGATGTCGAGCAGCGGGCACTGGCCGCCGTGTGTGTGTCCGGAAAGCTGGAGCTGCGCTCCACGACTGGCGTTGCGGACTGCCTGGGAGGGACGGTGTTCGAGGAGTATGCGAAAGGAGGACGGTCCCTTATCCGGGGCGCTGGCGAAGACGCTGGCCCTGGCCGGCCGGGAGCCGCCGGATGGATCATTCAGGCCACCTACTACAAGGCTCGCGCCGTCAAAGTCATTGAAGACGATGCAGTCATTATGCAGGAAGCGCATGCCGCATTCGTTCCAGATCTTCATCCACGCCTGGTAATTGCTGATATACTCATGATTGCCGGTACAGCAGAAGGTGCCCAAGCGCGATTTCATGCCGGCAAACAAACGGGCCACTTCCACGCGCCCGGCGCCGTCGGCACAGCGCCACTCTGGCTGACCATCGGCCAGATCACCGGTCATCAGCACCAGATCAGCGCTGGCAGCGTTAACAGTAGCCACAGTGGCCCTGGCTCTTTCTTTGTTCCAGTGAGGGCCGACGTGCAGATCGGCCATATGAACAAGGCGTATGCCGTCCAAAGCGCGGGGCAGGGCGGGAAGATTGATTTCCCACTCCCGTGGCCGTGGCGCTGCCAGGGCCGCGTGGACGCCTGCGCCGGCAACTGCGGCTCCGGCCGGTACCAGAAGGCGCACCCCACCGGCAGCGGCGGCAGCCAGAAAAATGCGGCGCGATGGTGAAGCCGGGGTGGAAGAGGGGGACGCGGGCATCGTGGCGCCTTCAGCAGCATCTTGCGATTTCCTGCGCATGAGCCGCAGGATTTGCGCAAGAAGGCCGCACACATCCAGGATGGCAAAACACAGGAACACAAGCATGACCGTGCCAAATCCCCAGATGAGGAGGAGCAGTAGCCAGAAGGGGATATCGGGTCCGGCCAGAGATCCAAAGAAATATCTTTGTATATTAAAGCTTTGCGAAGCAAGCAGCGCCAGACCTGCAAGCAGAATGCGCAACGGGATGGGCAGCTTGCTGGTCATGGCTTTAATCGCGAGCCAGATACCGGCGATGAGCGGGACTAGAAAGAACGCAGACATGTGACTCCGTAGGGAAGAGAGACTTCGTTTGCTGGTGCCGAAAACTAATTTTTAGAGACAAGGGGGCTGACAGGCAAGCTCTTCATGACAGGAAAATCCAGGCAGACAGGAAAAACAACATGATTCCTGTGTCCACGGCATCCCATGCGGACGGTTGTACAGGGCAAAAAAAAAGGGGGATCCATGAAGAATCTCCCCTTGAAAGGCACTTTTCGTGAAGGCCTAGTTCTGATTTGCCTTGCGCATCTTTTTCAGAAGACGCTTGCGTGCAGCGGCCTTCTTTTTCTTGCGCTGGACACTGGGCTTTTCATAATGCTCGCGCTTTCTCATTTCCGAGAGAATGCCGGCCTTTTCGACCTGCTTCT
>CAZJPT010000217.1:0-3294 GCA_964547835.1 uncultured Desulfovibrio sp. | reverse complement strand
ACCAACACGGGCGCCGAGTACCACATTGCCGCGTTTGACCATGGCCTTGATTACCCGATGGGCGGTCACCTGCCCCATAATGTCGTTGATGTGACGCCCTGAGAGGATGACGTTGGGATGGTATCCCAGTTCCTCGGCTTTGAAAGTCAGGTAATAAGGATCAACGCCGATGCAGTGGCCGCCCACCAGACCGGGACGAAAGGGCAGGAAGTTCCACTTGGTACCAGCCGCCTCCAGGACCTCAATAGTATCGATTTCCATAAGGTTAAAGATAATCGACAGTTCGTTCATGAGCGCTATGTTGAGATCGCGCTGGGTATTCTCGATGATTTTGGCAGCCTCGGCCACCTTGATGCTGCTGGCTCTGTGTACACCGGCTTTGACCACAGTTCCGTAGACTGCGACGAGCAGATCGGCGGTCGCCTCGTCAGAGCCGGCGACGACCTTGGTTATGTTTTCAAGAGTGTGCACCTTGTCTCCGGGATTGATGCGCTCCGGGGAGTAACCCAGGGTGAAGTCCCGGCCAAGCTTCATATTGCGCGGCTTCTCAAGCAGAGGCACGCACACCTCTTCGGTAAGCCCCGGATAGACCGTAGACTCGTAGCAGACCACGCAGCCGGCAGGCATGTTGGCGCCTACCACCTCAGAGGCAGAGACAACGGGAGTGAGATCCGGTAATTTGTGTTTGTCTATGGGCGTAGGCACGGCCACAACAATGACGGCTGCCCGGGAAAGGCTCCCTGGATCGGTCGTATACTCTATCTGAACGGATGCCAGGCTCTCGTCTGACACTTCGTTGGTATGGTCGTGCCCCTTCTTGAGTTCCTCAACGCGAGCAGGGGAAATGTCAAAGCCAATGACGTTAAAATGCCGGGCAAAGGCCACGGCCAGGGGCAGGCCGACGTACCCGAGGCCGACGACAGCCAGGGGAACGCGGCGTTCAAGAAGATCTTCGAAAGTTGTCATAGCTTGCTGACCTCGCGCTCAAGATTTGCCCAAAGGCGGTGTAAGGCCTCCTGCTTCAGCAATGGGGGGATGTAAGCCTTCGGGGAGTTTTATATTTGCGTTGGATATTTGTTCGCTGTAAAATAGAAACAGTGTGCAGGGCATGTCCAAACACCATAATCTGCGCTTGCTGACATTGTGCAGGACCTTCCGGGGCATAAGCCAGAGAAGCTGCAGTGAGTGAAGCTCGAAACTCCTGCCATCAGGCGTGGGGAGTTGTCAAAGTAAATTGAATGACGGTAGATAAGGAAGAATGGAAACATTTGACATGGTTTTGTTTCTCAAGGCGCTGGGTCTGGCCTTAGCCATAGAAGGCGTGCTGTGGGCCGGCTTCACACGCGCCATGCGTGACGCAGCCCTTTACATGGCCAGACAGCCCTTGTCGCTGATACGCACCATGGGGCTCGTCATGCTGGGGATTGGTGTAGCTATTTGCGCGCTGGCCGGTCTCTGCTAGTGTCTAATGGCAAAAATTTGTTGTGGTATGCCGGCTTCAGGACGTCGTGATTCAAAGATGACAGCATGCGTACAGACTTTTCGAGCCAGAAACCGGGTTCTGCCAGAATCCGCCCCGGAACAGTGCCGGGACATGCCCTTGCCTTCCGCAACCAGCGGGCAAAATTGTCAGAGGACAAGATTCAGCCCCTCTTCACGCCAACGTGCAGGCAGACAATGCCGCTGGTGAGTTTGCGGTAGGTGACGTGCGCAAAGCCGGCATCCTCCATTTCCCTGGCCAGCTCCCTGGCACTGGGAAATTCGCGGATGGTGCGGGCCAGATAGCTGTATGCCGCCGGATCACGTGAGATCTGCCTGCCGATGCGGGGCAACACGTGATTGAGATACCAGTTGTACAGGCCGCCCCAGATACGGTCCTTGCCGGATCCGAATTCGAGAACGCACACGCGCCCGCCAGGGGCCGTGACGCGGTACATTTCAGCCAGAGCCTCGTGGCGGGGCAGGATATTGCGTATGCCAAAGGCAATGGTCACGCTGTCAACAGCGTTGTCCGGCAGGGGAATGTGCTTGCCGTCAGCGGTCACGGGCGTGATGCCTTTCGCCATGCGTCTGCGCAGCTTTTTTACGCCGCAGAGCAGCATGGGATAGCAGAAATCCATGGCCAGGACTGAGCTCGAGGGATACCGGCGACGCAGCGCCAGACTCACATCCATGGTGCCGGCGGCAAGATCCAGGAAGCGGTGCGTGGTTCCCTTTGTGACAGAACGCGCCAGAACGCGCCGCCAGTAGCAGTCGACGCCTAGGGACAGGACGTGATTGAGTACATCATAGAAACGGGCAATGCGTCCGAACATGCCGGAGACGGCTTTGTCGTGTTTGGCTACGGTTGGCTGATCCATGACTGGGACACCTTGTTGCTGGCCCTGTATCAATGCCGGCCAGTCTGATTCTGTGCTGAAGCTTCAAGTATGGTCGCGTAGACAACACGGAAAATGTTGGGGAACACTTCGCTGATATTGCTCTGAGAGACAGTGCGCGTCTCAATCAGCTTGCATGTCAGCTCCTTGGCGACTTGCAGAGCTTCCTTTTGATCCTTGTCCAGCATGGTTTGTCTCTCCCTTGACAAAAAATGAAACCCGTCCTCGGGGAATGATCGTGACCCACCATGAATCACAACGGACGGGAAGAGAACGGAAATGGACAATCCCCGCCCTCTTTTTGCTGATATTACCAGATGCGGCGTAAGGCCCCCCCGCTTGAGCGATGGCGATATAAGCCACTCCCGCGCAAGCAGGATATTTTTCTCGCGTTAGATATCTGTATCCTGTACATTATTTCCGCATAGATCAGGTCATGCCCGAATCTGCGCTTGTGGACATTAAGAGGAGATCTCAAAACTCTGGATACACCATCTTAACACATTGCTTTTATGTACAGCATTGTGCGATTTGAGATGTCCTCTAATGGAAGACCTCCGGAAGCGAAAGACAAAGAGACTGTGGTGGAAGAAGCAGCCCCCCGCCCGTCTTCAGGCATGGGGAGAGTCAAGAGCCTCAACCAGACGATATTGCAGCCTCTCGTTGATATCATAGTGAAAATACAGAGTGAAAATACGGAAAATAGGAATCGGAAGAAACATTAGTTGACTGTGATGCCTTTGGCAAGTGTGACACAAAGCCCGCCAAGGCTGACAAATGAGGTTTTGACGCAATTTTTACGGGGCTCGTCAATTGGCGGATGTGGCGTTCTCTGCGCCCCCTTTGCCCAACATAAGATTTTTTGACATCCTCCCCCGCCTGAAGGCGGGGGATTCCTATCGGTAGCGGCTCTAAT
>CAZJPT010000216.1:0-3343 GCA_964547835.1 uncultured Desulfovibrio sp. | reverse complement strand
TCCAGTTAAGGTGCGCCTTATATCCCCGCCCTGAAGGGCGAGGCTTTACGGCGCCTCGGGTAAAAAGTCTGCATACTGGCGCTTCCTGCCGAAAGGACGCTGCGCATCAAAATCCTGCCTGTTTCTGCACAGGCGCGGAGCCGGCCCCCGGCCCTGCCTCCAAAGTCTGGTACTTGACGATATCGCGAAAGAACCAGTACAGATATTATCGCTTTGGCGACGGCGGTAAACGCCGTTCGCCCGGGCTTCGTCCTGGTCATCTTGCCGGACGGACACCGCAATAGAGGGGTAAGTATGTTTCCCGACCCTGAGGACCCATCCAGTCCCCGACATCGAACAAAGCGCCTTCCCAGCGCGACTAAAAACCGTTGCCAGGGCGGCCATATTCTTATTCAGGCACATGAAAGCGCCCCTTCGCTGCTTGGCTATCTCGGGCGGCGCGTCACTGTGCCCCACAGCCTGCTGCACCGCTGGATACGTACCGGTCAGGTGCTGGTCAACGGTACACGCGTCCATCCGCAGACCGGCGTCAGTGCCGGCGATGTAGTTCGTCTTCCCAGTCGTCTGGGTGGGGGACGCGGCGGAGCCGAGCGATGACTGTCCTCTCCCGTGAACAGTCCCCGGGCGCCGCACAGGCCAGTCTCACAGTAGACGCCTCGGAAGCCGGACTTAAGCTCATGGGACTTCTCGAAAGGCGCATGTCTCTTCCCCAGGCCCTGCTGCACCGCTGGATCCGCACAGGCCAGGTGCGCGTCAACGGAAAACGCACTCAGCCCTTTGCCCGCGTCGCCGAGGCTGATGTCATCCGCATACCTCCTTTTGCCGAGGCCCTGGCTGCGCAGGCAAAAACAGCACATAAACGCCAGCAGGAACGCGCAGCCGCAAAGAAGCACTTTGCCGCGTTACACGGCGCGCATACGCATGACCACACGCTGGAAAGCGCACGCCAGTCAGCCCGGCAGGCCTCCGTGGAAATCATTGCCGAGGATGACGATTTTTTTGCCGTCTTCAAGCCTGCCGGCCTGCCTGTTCACAGTGGTACCGGCCATGCTGACTGCCTTGCCGCCAGACTTGCCTCTCTCGCCAGAGACGACGCCTTCCGGCCCACTCCTGTGCACCGCCTTGACAGGGATACTACGGGTGTTCTGCTGGTAGCCAGGACCTATCAGGCCCTGCGCCGGATGCAGGACGCCATTCGCACCCGTGCCGGTGTACACAAGGAATACCTTGTCTGGGTGCGCGGTCTGTGGCCCAGCGACAGGGACGTCACCCTGCGCCACTATCTGAGCAGGGGGATGGTCGGCAGCAGGGAGCGCATACTGGCTTCCACATGTGCCGACCGCGGCCATGAAGCCATTCTTGTGGCGCGCTGCCTCAAAAAGACGCCTCAGGCCAGTCTTTTGCAGGTGCGCATTGTCACCGGCCGCACCCATCAGATTCGCGTGCAGCTGGCCACAGAAGGCTACCCTGTGCTGGGCGACGGTAAATACGGTACGGCATCGCCGGATCATACCCTCTATCTGCACTCGCTGCGCATGGTCCTTGCTGACGGACGCGTCTTTGAGGCCCTGCCCCGCTGGCGTGAGCCCCTGGCCGTAGACAGCCTGCCGCCCGTCTTAAGCCCTGGCCCATCGCCGCAGTGAATGATGCGATCCCAGGATGAGGGCACGCGCCCGTGAAAACTCCCTAAAGAAGGCGCTCCAACTACACAACGCGAGTTTCTCCATGTCCAACGGTCTTCCTCAGGTCGTCCTTGTCGGCCGCCCCAATGTTGGTAAATCTACGCTGTTCAACAGGCTCATCCGTTCGAACCGGGCCATCACCCATGACAGACCCGGTGTCACCCGCGATCGCCTGGAAGGCGTCGTGCGCAGGAAACACAAACCCGAATACGGCATCATTGATACCGGCGGTGTCACACTGGACGAAAAGGCCGTGGTGCAGGAAGGCCCCGACGGCATCCGTGGTTTTGAGGCAGAGATCCTCAGGCAGGTGCACACGGCCACAGCCGAAGCTTCGGTCATTGCCCTCGTGGTGGACGGTAAGGACGGTCTGCTGCCTACAGACACCTATCTGGCCAATCACATCCGCCGGCTCAACGTGCCCGTGCTGTGTGTGGTCAACAAGGCAGACGGCGCCGAGCTGGCCGACAGAATGTGCGTTGACTTTCACGCTCTGGGCTTTCCGCTCATTGCTGTCTCTGCCGAACACGGCCACAACATCAATGAGCTTGCCGAAGAGCTGGCCGAACTCATTCCCAAGGATCGCTTCGTCGAGGCCATACAGCCTCCGGAGCTGCGTCTGGCCATGCTGGGGCGTCCCAATGTGGGCAAATCCTCGCTCATCAATGCCCTTTCCGGCGAAAAGCGCATGATTGTTTCAAGCGTGGCCGGCACAACCCGTGACAGCGTGGACGTGCGTTTCAGCGTTGACGGCGAAGACTATGTCTTTGTGGACACGGCCGGCGTACGCCGCAGGACACGCATTACCGACACGGTGGAAAAATATTCCGCCAACTCGGCCATTAAGTCCGCGGGCAAGGCTGACGTGACCCTGCTGACACTGGACGCCATCGAGGGCGTGAGTCAGCAGGACAAGCGCCTCATGGACATGCTCAACACGCGCAAGATCCCCTTTATGATTCTCATCAACAAATCGGATCTGCTGCCAGCAGCACAACTGGCGAATGTTGTCAGATGCGCCAGGGATCTGCTGGGCTTTTGCGCCCACGTGCCCATCCTCACAGTCTCGGCCAGCACAGACATGGGCCTTGAACGCATTCTGCCCATGGCACGGGTTGTGCGCAAGGAATGCAGCGTGCGCATCCCCACTTCCCTGCTCAACAAAGCCATGCAGCAGGCCTTGACCACACATCAGCCGCCCCTTGTCAAAGGGGTTCGCGCCAAATTCTTCTACCTGACACAGGCTGAAAGTGAACCGCCCACCTTTGTCTTCTTTGTGAGCGACGCCGGGCGCGTCTCCCCTGCCTACGCCCGCTATCTCGAAGCAAGTCTGCGCAGAATCTTCAAGATCCAGCACGCGCCCATGCGCATCAAACTGCGCTCAAGCCACACTAGGAAACGCTGAGGCCAGAATTAGAAATTCCGGAAAGATTATACGGATGGTATTCGGCTTTTTATAATGAAGTTATAGAGTTACAGAGAATGGCGTGGCTCTTGCATATCCTGTGTGGTAAGCAAGATTCATGCCATAACTAAAATATTGGTGTAAAAAAATTTTTTTAATATCAAAAAAAATTGTTCCCAATGTATCAGTAAAAAATTATTAATTGATCGGGTAGGAGGGGCGATTTCTCGCCCCGACCTCCCACACCACCCACCGT
>CAZJPT010000215.1:0-3359 GCA_964547835.1 uncultured Desulfovibrio sp. | reverse complement strand
TGATAAGCCAGCGTCTGGCCCAGGCCATTGGCACGGCTCAGAAGGAAGCGGCCGGCATGCATGATGATTACGTCAGTGTGGATCATCTCTTTCTGGCCCTGACGGACGAGCCTGCACAGACGCCCATGGGCAAGGTGCTGCGCGAGTACAACGTGAGTCGTGGTGCCTTCAAGCAGGCCATGCTCGAGCAGCGCGGCGGTGCCCGCGTCACCAGCCCCAACCCCGAGGACACGGTGGAGGCGCTGACCAAATATGCTCGCGACCTGCTGAAGGACGTGTGCGACGGCAAGCTTGATCCCGTCATCGGTCGCGACGAGGAAATTCGCCGCGTGATACGCATTCTGTCCCGCCGCACCAAGAACAATCCAGTGCTCATTGGCGAGGCCGGCGTGGGCAAGACGGCCATTGTGGAAGGCCTGGCCTTCCGTATCGTCAAGGGTGATGTTCCCGAGAACCTCAAGGGGCACAAGCTCTATGCGCTGGACATGGGCGCCCTCATCGCCGGTGCCAAGTATCGCGGCGAGTTTGAGGAACGCCTGAAGGCCGTTCTCAAGGAAGTTGAGAAGAGCGAGGGCACCATCATCCTCTTTATTGATGAGCTGCACACCATTGTTGGTGCCGGCAAGACCGACGGCGCCATGGACGCCGGCAACCTGCTCAAGCCCATGCTCGCTCGCGGCGAGCTGCACTGCATCGGCGCCACCACGCTG
Source organism: uncultured Desulfovibrio sp. (assembly GCA_964547835.1). Lineage (GTDB taxonomy): Bacteria > Desulfobacterota > Desulfovibrionia > Desulfovibrionales > Desulfovibrionaceae > Desulfovibrio. Next base: position 2,649 of record CAZJPT010000215.1, on the reverse strand, counting down.
GATGAGTACCGCAAGTACGTGGAGAAGGACCCGGCTCTGGAGCGTCGTTTCCAGCCCGTGCTGGTGGACGAGCCTACGCTGGAGGACGCCATTTCCATCTTGCGCGGACTCAAGGAACGTTTTGAGGTGCATCACGGTGTGCGCATCAGCGACTCCGCGCTGGTGGAGGCCGTCATGCTCTCGAGCCGCTATATTCCCGACAGGCAGCTGCCGGACAAGGCCATTGATCTCATTGACGAGGCCGGTGCCATGATACGCACAGAGATTGACTCTCTGCCTACGGAACTCGATGAGCTTAACCGCAAGGTCATGCAGCTGGAAATCGAGCGTGAAGCGCTGCGCAAGGAGGATGATGATGCCTCTCGCGAGCGCCTGCACAAGCTCGAGAAGGAGCTGGCCGATCTGCGCGATGAGCAGAGCGCCAAGCGTCTCCAGTGGGAGCGCGAGAAGGCCGAAATTGAGCGTGTGCGCGACCTCAAGGCAGAGATAGAGCAGGTCAGCGGCCAGATAGAGGAAGCCAAGCGCGCCGGCAACTACATCCGTGCCTCGGAATTGAGCTACGCCACCCTGCCGCAGCTCAAGAAGGACCTGGAGCAGGCCTCCGTGAAGGACAACGCCGAGGGACGACTGCTGCGTGAGGAAGTGGGCCCCGACGATGTGGCTGAAATCGTGGCCAGGTGGACGGGCATTCCGGTAACGCGTCTCATGCAGTCCGAGCGCGAGAAGCTGCTCAAGCTCGGCGACCAGCTGCACATGCGCGTGGTAGGTCAGGATGAGGCTGTCAAGGCTGTGTCCGAGGCAATCCTGCGCTCGCGGGCAGGGCTTTCCGACCCCTCGCGTCCTACAGGCTCCTTCCTCTTCCTTGGCCCTACGGGCGTGGGCAAGACAGAACTTTGCAAGACGCTGGCCGAGGCACTCTTTGACACAGAGGACAACATGGTCCGCCTGGACATGAGCGAGTACATGGAGAAGTTCTCCGTGAGCCGTCTCATTGGATCACCCCCAGGCTACGTGGGTTTTGAGGAGGGTGGTCAGCTTACCGAGGCCGTGCGCCGCAAGCCCTACTCGGTGGTGCTCTTCGACGAGATTGAGAAAGCGCATCCGGACGTATTCAATGTGCTTTTGCAGGTTCTTGACGATGGCAGACTGACGGACAGCCAGGGGCATACCGTGGACTTCCGCAATACCATCATTATCATGACCTCAAATATTGGCTCGCAGCGTCTGCTCAAGGGTATCGACAGCCAGGGTGTTCTTGACGAGAGCGCCAGAGAGAATGTGCTTGATGAGCTCAAGCGGCATTTCAGGCCCGAATTCCTCAACCGTATTGACGAGACAGTCATCTTCAAGCCCCTGCGCCGCGATGAGGTGGCACGCATTGTGGACCTGCAGCTGGAGCTGTTGCGCCGGCGTCTGGCTGACCGCCAGATCGGGCTTACACTGACCGAAAAGGCCAGGGATTTTGTGGCTTCGGAGGCCTATGATCCCATCTACGGCGCTCGTCCGCTCAAGCGCTACGTACAGCACTATGTCGAGACGCCTCTGGCCAGGGATATTATTGCTGGCAGCGTCCGTGACGGACAGAATGTTACCGTGGACGTGAGTGACAGTGCCCTGGTAATGCACGTTGCGGACGAGCGCAGCCAGGAAGACTCTGGAGTGAAACGCTGACAGGGCTGTTGCACGCTGAAAACCTTGAGAGCCGGTCGGAAAGGGAGATCCTTTCCGGCGGGCTCTCGTGTGCCCGGCATGGAGTACGCTCAAACGGGTGAAAGTCCTGAGCGCAGGGGGTAGCACAAGGCGATTTCAACGATCATGGGCGGCATGATGCACGGTGCTACAAGGCATCTGGCTGCCGAGCACAGCTTTATCGCCGCAGTGCCGATCATGGTAGCTGCAACGGGCTATGCTCAAAGCCATCAGTCTTTATACCACTACGGACATTCCCTTCATGGTCGCAGGCTTTGTTGAAGCCTTCATTGCCGCAATTATGGCCATTAAGAGCGTTATCGCTCTGGCAGGCTGCGTGTCTTTAGTGCCTTTCGTCATATACCGCCTGATGCACCTGTTCTTGGCCATGCCGGCAAAACCTGCTATTGCTCTCTGGTCATGGACTCAAAGTCTCACCCGGAAGAACGAGAGACAGCTTGAGCCTCCCCGGGGAGAAATGCCTGTACGCTGTCCTGCCCAAGGTCACGTGTCCCTACCAGAAAGATTTCCTCGTAGAGTGCAGCCCCTGTCAGAAGCATGCAGAGCATAGCAAAGTCTGGTTCTGCTCACCTCACCAGAGACGTACGTCGCTTGTTGTTGTGCAGAGACTGTCATACCTGGTCTGATCAGCAGTGCTGTCCCGGACGTCTGGGCAATGGAGAAGCCGTCATGTCAATCAACATTGTCACCACCGATCAGTTTGCGGAACTGCGTCAAAATTTTGGCTATTATGTCGACAAGACCAGTTTTGTGGTGGATTTTCTTCAGGATCCTACTGATGCCAGCCGTTTCCGTGTTCCGGCCAGTGCCACCCTGTTCACCCGCCCGAGGCGTTTTGGCAAGACCCTGTTCATGAACATGCTTGCCGAGTTTTTTGACATCAAAAAGCAGGGGGACGGGCAGAACCTTTTTGAAGGTCTTGCCGTTTCCGCCAATGAG
>CAZJPT010000214.1:0-3414 GCA_964547835.1 uncultured Desulfovibrio sp. | reverse complement strand
GGTCATCCGTCATAGGGGACTCTGTGGGCTTTCGCTTTGTGCTGAGTAATTACCATCTTCCCCTTTGCGAGCAGATAGTAGAACGATTTCAAGTTCTTGGAAGACAATTTCGACATGACTCGGTGGAAGCACCCGCGAACGGAGAGGGAGCCGGTGCAGACAATGCCCAACACGAGCAGGTTCAGGCTGGTTCTGGTGGGGCGGGGCGATCCGGCAAAGATTCCCTGGAAGAAGGAAAGAAACATGCTGACAAGGGGCGAGATGAAAACCAGACTATCCATATACCGCTCTCCCGTAGGTTGGATGGTTTATGATTTTAAGTTCATACCACAGGGATGAGCGGTTTTCTATTAGGCACTGTCCGTAAACAATTTACCAAACGCGGACACCGCAGAATGCTCATCATGCGACATCTATTTTGAAAAATTCCCAAGTTATTTGCGGATGGTTCCTTAGTTCAAAATTTTGAACCTGCAAAAAACTTGGAAATAGGTGTCACTCTGCCCAATGTCGGTTCAATTCCTGCCTCTTCCCTAAATGACCAAGGTCTGATAGGAGGGCTCACTGAAGAGTGCTTAACAGCCTGGTTTTGAAATCATATCCGGCAGACTGCGGCAAAGGACCATCTATGAAAATCTGTGTACTCGGCAATCAGTCACGTGCCATCTTTGTGTTCTGGCGCGTTCTCATGCTGAAGATGCGCGACCTTGGACACGACGTTATCTGTCTTCTTCCCCCTGGAGACACAGAGAATGAGGTACGCATAGCCGCACTTGGCGTACAGATCCGCCACTACAGACTCGATCGCAAGGGGCTGAATCCGGTCAACGACATTGTCACCTGGATGGAACTTCGCCGTTTCTTCCGTGACGAAGCTATAGACGTGCTCTTTGCCTCCACCATCAAGCCTGTCATCTACGGCTGTCTGGCTGCCCGTGCCATGGGAGTGCCCCACGTCTACGCCACCATCACCGGCCTTGGCTACGCCTTTGAAGCCGACAATCTTCTCAAGAAGATGGTGCAACGCCTCAGTATCGCCCTCTACCGCGCAGCCCTGAACGGCGTTGAAGGCGTGTTCATGCAGAACCTGGCTGACGCGGCACTCTTCCGCGAACAGGGCATATTGCGCAAGGAAGCCCGTGTGCTCTTTGCCAATGGCACGGGTGTGGACACGCAGCAATTTGCGCCCTCTTCTCCGCCAGACACAAAGGACGGTCTCACCTTCCTGCTGGTAGGACGCTTGCTTGAAGCCAAGGGAGTGCGCGAGTACGTAAAGGCTGCTGGCATCGTGAAGGCCAGATATCCGAGCTGCGCCTTCCAGATTCTCGGTCCCAGGGAAATCGGCCCTGGCAGCATAGGTGACAAAGAAGTTGCAGCCTGGAGGCGCGATGGCGTCGCAGATTACCTTGGAGAAACCAGCGACGTGAAGCCCTATATACGTGCCTGCCACGTGCTTGTGCTGCCTTCCTGGCGCGAGGGCCTGCCCACGTCGGTCATGGAGGCCATGAGTATGGGGAGGGCCTGCATTGTCACGGACGTTCCAGGCTGCCAGGACGTAGTCAGCAATGAAGTAAACGGGCTGGTTGTGCCCGTCAGAGATCCTGTGGCGCTGGCCGCCGCCATGGAGCGATTTATTACTACGCCCGAGCTAGTTTCCAGCATGGGCACTGCCGGCCGTAAACTCGCCGAAGAAAAGTACGATGCAGACGTTGTTGCGTCGGGAATTCTCAAAGACATGGGTATTGACCGTCTTTCCTCTGATGAGAGGCCATGAAATATGATAAGCAATTATCGTCGCGGACTACTGCAGACCATTGATTTTATCTGCATTTGCATCGCACTCACAGTCTGCGAGCTGACAACCATTCCCCCGGATCTGAATATTTTCGACGACTTTACCGGTGCGTGTCTGTTCACATTCTTCTTTTATCTCCTTTTTTTCTACATTCTCGACGGCTACAACGTTGGCAACGAGGATTTCAAGGAGACCATAGGACGCGTCTTCGTGTCCTGTCTGCTGGGCATCATCAGCTCTGCTGTCGCCAGCTACGCCTTCCAGCACTGGCGTTTTGACAGGGCCACGCTGTGCGTGCTCTTCGCCATATCCTTCCTGCTCTGCCTGTTCTGGCGCTACATCTACAACCGCTTCAAGGACAAGGTCACGCACCCCTTGCGCATACTGCTCGTAGGCGTGGACCGCGCTGGCAGGGTTCGCCAGCTGCTCAACGAGGGGCTGCCCCAGGCATGTATCATAGGTTACGTGGGTGAACCCGACATGGACCCTGAAGCCGGTCCCTGTGTCGGCGCCCCCTTTAATGTGCTGCAGGCTGCCAAACAGCACGGGGCAACCATGATTCTGCTCCTGCCTGACGCTCCAATCGATGACGACATTGCCCACTCTCTGCTCGAGGCCAAGCTGCACGGTGCCATGGTGGTGGATATCCGCAGCTTCTACGAACATGTCATCAAGATGCTGCCCATCTCGCAAATCACTGAGGAATGGCTGCTGCAGAACGAGGGCTTTAACCTCAATACCAGAGGCTCACTGCGCCGCCTCAAGCGCGCCTTTGACGTCCTCCTGTCCCTGGTGCTGCTGGTGCCGGCTGCGCCAGTCATGCTGCTCACAGCCATTGCCATCCGCCTTGAATCCCCAGGGCCCGTTATTTACATGCAGGATCGCGTCGGCCTGTTTGAAAAAGAGTTCACAGTCTACAAATTCCGCTCCATGCGCATGAACGCCGAAAAGGACGGCGCTGTCTGGGCAAGGAAAAATGATGACCGCATCACCCGCGTCGGCCGTTTCATCCGCAAGGTCCGCATAGACGAGCTGCCCCAGATCTGGAACATTCTCAAGGGGGACATGAGCTTCATCGGCCCCAGACCCGAACGTATGACCTTCGTGAAGGAGCTGAAAGAGGTCATTCCCTTCTACAGCATGCGCCATACTGTCAAGCCAGGCCTCACCGGCTGGGCACAGGTCTGCTATCCCTATGGCGCATCGGTCGAGGACGCCAAGCGCAAACTGGAATACGACCTCTATTACATTAAAAACATGTCCATTCTGCTTGATTTCACCATAATGCTGAAGACTGTGGGCGTGGTGCTCTTCCCCAAGGGGGCACGCTGAAAATCTCTGTGCGTGCCCGCAGACTGTCCTGCCAGAAGGCAGGCGATCCGCTTGCAATAACGGCCTGGTGGCACAGCCGCAGGGAACACCTGAATATCACGACATAGCTTGCATAAGTAGACTGGAGGCAGGTCGTGAGATTTTTTCTCCATGGCCTCCCGAGCAATATCTCTGTAACTTCATGAAATGAGGAATAATAACATACTCACACCTTCATGACTAGAAAAATATCCAGTGCGCCACGCAAAGCTGGCGAAAACATGGAGGTTGAGATTCCTCCCCGGGTA
>CAZJPT010000213.1:0-3417 GCA_964547835.1 uncultured Desulfovibrio sp. | reverse complement strand
CACTGGCCGCCAAGCCTGTTAGTCTTTTCGTAAAGAATGACTTCATGACCACGCTCCGCCGCGCTCAGAGCAGCGTTCATGCCAGCTATGCCGCCACCGACAACAACGATTTTCTTCTTCCTTTCCGGAGCTGGGAATCTACTCTTGACGCCGCCCTGCATGGAAAGCGGATTGACAGCGCACATACGATCAAAACTGACCTCAGAGGCCATAACCAGTTCCTTGCCCTTCAACTTTGACTTTCTGCGTCCATGGTCAAGACACAGATTGCAGCGCAGGCATGGTCTGATATCCTCTTCTCTTCCTTCCTTGATCTTCTTGACCCATTCATTGTCGGCTATGGCTGCTCTCGCTATGAGGACGTAGTCAGCCTTGCCGTCGGCAAGCAGTTTCTCGGTCCTTTCCGGATTGTTGATCGCGCCCACGGCACCAATGGGTATACGCACGCCAGGGGTGTTCTTGATAATCTCACTGGCGTAAGCGTTATGTTCGGTGGGGAAGAAGCTGGTAGGCGTCATGCGCGGCCGGCTCGTTACGTCAAGCCTGGTGGAACAGGTAATGTGGATCATATCCGCGTAATCCTGGAATATCATCACCTGCTCCGCAGCATCCTCGGGAAGAATGCCGCCTTCCATTTCGTCATTGCCATTAAGGCGAATCTCAATGAGCAGATCATCGCCAATGACTTCCCTGACGGCCTTCAGGGCCATGAGCGGGAAACGGCAGCGGTTTTCCACACTTCCGCCGTATTTGTCCGTTCTGAGATTGCTGAGGGGCGAAAGGAAATCATGGAACAGCCAGCCATGCGCGAAATGCATCATGATGCCGTCAAAGCCGGACCTTCTTGCCTGACTTGCGAATTCAACGCACATGGCAAGCACGTCCTCCATGTCCTTTTCGTCCATGCCCTTGACGTGGCGACCCTGATACTCTGAATCCGTTGCTGCCAGAAGGGGAAGATCCTTCCTGATCATGCATCGTCCGCCGTGAATGAGCTCGGCAAACGTCTTGCCATTGTACGCGTGCACCGAACGCTGCAGAAGATGCATGTTCATATAGTTGATTCTGGCGGGGTCCATATTGAACACACCCTCATGGCTGCCATTTTCCGGCACTTCCATGGGGAGTGTCACAGCGGAGAATCCGCCGCGGATAATGCCTGTCCAGTAGTCGACACCGAACATATTGATACGCCCGTTATCTGCGCCACCGCCAGTCGCGCAGATGCCCACAGGTGCCATCATGACGCGGTTGTTAAAAACAAATTCACTGCGACCGCGTTTGATAACAAGCGGCTCAAACATATGGGGATATTTTTTGACATACGCAGGAACCATATATCGCTCCGGAATATAGTAGTTTTGTAGCACGTTTGATCCGGAAACCTTTCTGACATCTTATTAAAAATCGTTAATAATTCTTTAACTCAATGCAGATGTTTCCGGATCAAACAGGAAAATTAATGCTTAAAGCGTGAGACCGGCATCAAATCCGGTATGCACGGCGTGGACAATGGTCGAGGCGTTTACACAGTCGCCGACATTGATGACGTCGTAGGCCGTGTCGATGAACTTGTCGCGTTCTTCAGCGAGGGGCTTCGTGCCAACGGCGATAATCACCGTGTCAGCCTCAAGGAAGATTTCCCCATCCTTTGTCGTGGCCTTGGCCCCCTTCTCAGTGATAGCAACACATGTCGCGCTTTCCATGTACTTGACCTTGTGCTGTTCCATCGCATTGAGGTAGGCAATTCTTTCCGTGAGCTGAGCCTTGGAAAGAATGTTTTCGTCCATTTCCAGAATGGTGCACTCACGACCGAGCCCGTTCAAATGTATGCCAAGCTCGACGCCAACTGCGCCGCCGCCTATGATGACAACCTTCTTGCCGGCGATCTGCTCATTGCCGAAGACGTCAAATGCCATGACGGCATTTTCAATACCAGGAATATTTGGCTTAATCTGTTCGGCACCAACGGCCACGATAACGGCATCAGGATCCAGTCTTTCAATAATTTCAGGTGTTGCTTTGGTATTGTACACCACGGTAATGGCCGGACGCTTCTTGACCTGCCGTTCCAGATACTCGTGGAACAGCTTCATTTCCTTCTTGAACCACATCACATCGCTCAAAAGCGCCTGACCGCCCAGCTTGTCGGTCATCTCATAGAGCACAACCTCATGCCCCCTGTCGGCGCAGCTAATGGCCGCCTGCATGCCGGCAACGCCGCCGCCAACGACGGCGACCTTCTTGGAACGCTCGGCCGGCGGGATGCGCAGCTTCTGCGCACTCTGGAACTGCAGGGGGTTGACCATGCACTGACGGTCGTAGCTGGGGTAGGAGAGCAGATGCAAATCCCTGGTCAGGGCTACACGCCTGCCATGATCCATGCAGTAGTTGCAGCGCAGGCAGGGAATGATGTCGTCTTCACGCCCTTCCTTGGCCTTCTTGATGATCTCGGGGTCAGCCATGGCGGAGCGAGCCATAAGGACGTAGTCCGCCTGTCCCCTGGCCAGCACTTCTTCGGCCACTTCAGGCGTATAGATGCCGCCGGTAACGCCTACAGGAATCTTGACGCCGGACTTCTTCACGATTTCGCTCGCGTAAGCGTTGTGGGCAACGCGGTCGAAGCCGGTTGGGAACTGCTTTGGCCTGTTCATGGCGTTCAGTCGATGCGCGCATGAAATATGTACCATATCGACGTACGGCTCGAAGATTTTCACCTGTTCGGCGCATTCCTCAGGCGTGATGCCCCCCTCGACCTCATCGCTGCCATTCATACGCAGCTCGATGAGCAGATTGTCACCTACGGTCTTGCGTATGGCCTTGATGACCATCAAGGGGAAGGCGCAGCGTTTTTCGATGGAGCCGCCGAATTCGTCCGTGCGGTGGTTGGTGAGCGGAGAGAGGAAGTAGTTGAACAGCCAGCCATGCGCGTAATGCAGGCAGATACCGTCAAAATTGGCAATCTGTGCCCAGTGGGCATACTCGCCAAACAGCTCGGCAAGTTCCTCGAGCTCCTCGCGCGTCGCTGCTTTGGCGCCAAGATGGGGCTCGTCATCAGCGGCAAGCTTTTTGAAGCCAGGCCGGGCGTAGGGGCCACCATGCATGAACTCGCAGAAGGTCTTGCCATTGAAGGCATGGACGGCTCTCTGCAGTCTCTGGAAGTTCATCTGGTTACAGGTTTTGGGATTGAGGTTGAACATGTGCTCATGACTGTTGTCAATGGGCACGTCCATGGGAAGAGCGACCGAGGAGAAACCACCCCTGATGTACCGCATCCAGTAGTCAATACCAAAGGTGTTAATACGGCCGTCACTGTCCTCGCCACCACCCGTGGCACCTGAACCAATTGGACCTACGAGTGCGCGATTGTTGAAACGGACTTTATTCTTGCCAACATACATAGGTTCGAAGAGATGA